>JBHHWX010000401.1:0-5754 GCA_046756745.1 bacterium
GAACGAAAACTCCTTCCTCTTCCCGAAGGCCTCTGGCCGAGGGGTGAATTCCTGCTTGGCTCGGCGAGACGCCTTCGCGAAGAAGTTTTTAAATCGCGCATTTTTCGAGTTTTCGTTCAGACTAGATAGTTGTAATTTTACATAACTAAAGCTGTATTATGAAGTCTTTTTACCGATGGATTCGACAAGCAAGGACTAAAATTAGCGCTTTGCCGCTTTTCAAGAAATCCCTGTTTTGGTCCGTGTGCCTTCACGCACTGTTTCTGTACCTCCTATCCTCTTTGATCCTTCTGTTTGAGACTTCCCTTGTGAATCAACCACCGCTTGTTTTCGATTTCGTCTTTGCTCCGTCCTCCGAGCTCAATCAAGCGAGTGAAGGGTACAAGCACGAGGATCGAGAAGAGACCGGTAAACGCATGTCCCCCGAAAACAACTTTGAAGATATCCAGCCAAACGTTCTCAAACCTCTCCCCTCTGTTACGGAGGATGCTGATGAAATTTCGGTTGAGCACGAAGAATCCATTGCCGTTCCGGACAACAAAGCCGTACATTCCGGAAGCCGCTTTGCTATCCGTCAATTGGAACCGAGCTTACCGAAATTGCCCCGGCTGAGACCGGTTAGGACCAACCGGTTGCAAGCAAAGATGGCGCTATCTCCGAAGCAGAGGAAAATGTTGTTCAAGAAGTTCAAAAAGTGGACTGAAAATCTCGATCGCATGGGCGTCGTGGATTCCACTCTGGTTTGGCGAGAGAAAGGAAAAACGTACTCCGCCACATTTCGCAATGTGCGGGGAAAATCCGAGACCGATATCGAGGAAGTTTTGGTGGAGGTTGAAACGGAAGAGGATGGATATACCCTATCAACAGAAATGCGCATGAAGCGGCTGGCGTTTTCTAACTTCGCCCAGTTTGTCGATTTCTGGGATCCTCGCGTCGCCCTTCACGATGACGAGCTGGAAGGACGCTTCCACTCCAATACAAAGATTAACGTCAGCAGCAGTTTCAACGTGAAACCGAAATTTTATGGCAAGGTGACGACCTCTTCTTACGATATCCGGACGACAGGAGCTTCTTTTTTCGATCACAAGTCGGTATTTGAAGGAGGTTTGGAGACCGGCGTCAAAGTGATTCATCTCCCCAAACACTTTCTGCCGTTTCTGGATGAGGAAGCGTTTGCGAACGAAAAAACCCAAGAGCTCAAAGGTAACACACGAATCACTTTTTATTCCGACGGTTCCTATTCCTGGCGTTCGGCCGACAAAGGCGGAAAAACACAAAAAAACCGCCTTCCCGACAACTCTTTTTACATAATCGGAGATAACAAAAGCACACTCTATGTAAAAGGGACTGTTCGCGGGAAAGTGCTGGTGTATTCGCCGCACAAAATAATTATCGATGACGACTTGACCTATGCCCGGCATCCGGAAATTTCATCGAATGCGGACGATTACCTCGGGCTGGTCAGTGAAAAAAATATTGAAATTGCGCATCCCAACGTGACCGGTCCTGGAGATTTGAACATTTACGCATCGATTTACGCTAAAAGAAGATTTCAGGTTCGTCATACTAATAGAAAACGGGGAGCCACACTTTACATTTACGGAAGTCTGACCGCAGGCTCCATATCTGCGACGGAACCGCGCTATGCCACGCGCGTGTGCTTCGATAAACGTCTCGAAAAAAAGCGGGCCCCGGGCTTTCCAATGACCGACCGGTATGAAATCACCGAGTGGGACGAAACCTGGAAGGTGAAGTAAAGCGTAGCCACACATGAATATGAATGGAACGCGGATTTAACGGATAGAACGGATTGCCACGGATCTCATTTTAGTAAGGCATGAGCTTCTCAATTCAAATTCACTGACTTCGACGCACTCAGATCCGTTTAGATCCGTTAATTCCGTCTTATCCGTGTTCCATTTTTTGTTTTTATAACGATATTTCCAAACCGGAGTCAAATGGCCACACAACACGACAAACTCGCCCAAGCTTTCATCGCTGAATGCGAACGCCGCCTGTTTGAGGAATCGCTGCCGCGTTTGAAAAAGTGCCTGGCTCAGCTCACGGAAGCCGAAATCTGGTATCGACCTAATTCCGAAACCGTCAGCGTCGGCAACCTGGTTCTCCACCTTTGTGGAAACGTACGCCAATGGATCCTGTCCGGACTCGGGAATGCGCCGGACACGCGCAAACGCTCGCAGGAGTTTGCTGAAAAAGGTCCCATAGCCACCGAACGTTTGATCCGGCAACTCGAAGACACCTTAACTGAAGTGCGAGATGTTTTGAGCACATTGCACCCCGCTGACCTTCTGACGAAAAGACCGGTGCAAGCGTTTGAGGAATCCGGAGTGGCCATACTTGTGCACGTCGTCGAACATTTCTCTTATCATGTTGGACAAATAGCCTACTTTGTCAAATCCAGCAAGGCAATCGACTTGCAGTATTATCCGGGAATCGATCTCAGTAAAACGACAGAGGGTTGAGGGCATAGGGGTATAGGGGTATAGGGTATAGGGGAATAAGGTTACAAAAACTCCCTTGTATTTTAAAAACTATTTTTGTAAATTCGTTACTATTGAAACAGAAACGACACGAATCATCACGCACGATACCGGAGGAACCGATATGCCCCTCATCGAAGCCAAATATCAAAAAGCAGCGGAATTGCGTTCGAAACGGCGACCGAAACAATTAGCCGTCATCAATCAAGGCGGTTGCACCGGCTGCATGGTCTGCATTGACTTTTGTCCTGTTGACTGCATAGAACTCGTACCCGGACCGGATCCGGACAATCCGACAGTGCATAAATCCGTTGAAGTCGACTTACCGAGATGTATTGGCTGCACGTTGTGCGCAAAATATTGCCCATGGGAAACCATCGAGATGTTTGCCTTCGAGACGGCCTATGAAGTCGCCCCGGAATGGACTCTCCAATCTATCGTAGAGGAACTCTGGGAACGGGAACCCGTACAGGAAGCGCCAACCGTTCGACCGCGACGCCGGGAGATGGAAAACAAAGCCTCTTAAGGACAAACCCTCTATGCGTCACATTCCCCACACCGAAAAAAAACGCAAACGAATTTTGACTGGCGACCGTCCTACCGGAAAACTTCATTTAGGGCACTATGTCGGCACCTTAGCCAATCGCGTCCGTTTGCAGGATGAATACGAAGTTTTTCTCATCGTCGCCGACTATCACATGTTGACAACCCGGCACGATCGTTCGAACATATTAAAGGTCGGCGAAAACGCGCGTGAGCTGATTTTAGATTATCTCAGCGTGGGCATCGATCCGGATAAAACAACGATTTATGTCCAGTCGCTGGTTCCGGAGGTGGCGGAAATATTTCTGATTTTTTCAATGCTGGTAACCGTACCACGCTTGCAGCGCGTTCCCACATTGAAGGAAATCATGACCGATTTGCACATCGAGAATCCCTCTACCGGGCTGCTCAATTACCCGGTTTTGCAAGCCGCAGATATTTTGATTGTCAGAGCGGACCTGGTACCGGTCGGGAAAGACCAGGAATCGCATATCGAAGTATGCCGGGAAATTGCCCGGCGGTTTAACCAAATGTACGGCAAGGTTTTTCCAATCCCGCAGGGTTTGTTTGGCGGCGACGACGCTACGCTTGTGGGTACGGATGGGCAGAGCAAAATGAGCAAAAGTCTGGACAATGCTATTTTTCTATCGGACGATGAAGACACCGTCGCCAAAAAAGTGATGAGTATGTATACCGATCCGACCCGGATTCGGGCCACGGACCCGGGACATGTAGAGGGTAATCCCGTGTTTATTTACCACGACGCCTTCAACGCGAACACCGAAGAAATCGAAGAGCTGAAAGAGCGCTATCGCGCAGGCCGCGTCGGCGACGTTGAAGTTAAGAAACGTTTGATAGGAGCTCTCAACGAATTTCTCGAACCGATACGCCAGCGAAGACGCGAATATGAAGCCAAGCCAAAACTTATCGAAGAGATGATTCATCATGGCACGGACGTCGTCACAGCCGAAGGGCGTGAAACCCTGCGCCTTATGCGCGAGGCCATGGGCATGACGTACTTTTTGAAGTAATGGACGCCGTTAAAAAAAGAATTCAAGAAACCGATGTATCCAATCTCCCCGAGACTGAAATGAGTGAAACGGATTGGGATGACTTTGACAGGGGCATTGCCTTATTTAACAGCGGACAATTTTGGGAATCCCACGAAGCCTGGGAAGATATATGGCGGCGGCATCCTGAAAAAAGCCGCATTTTTTTTCAAGGTCTGATTCAGGTGGCAGCCGGTCTTTACCAATTGCGCCGCAATATCTACCACGGCGTTGAAAAACACTTTCGTAATGCCCTGTGGAAACTGAGACTCTTCCAACCGACTTTCTTAGGAATCAATGTCAAACACATCGTTAACATAGTTGAAGCGGGGCACAGAGAAGTTTTACGGCTGGGCAGAAATCGTTTACATGACTATGACACTAAATTGATTCCGACGATTTACCGTTTTGGTTCGCATCACGACCTAACACACTAAAAAGCAACCCAACGCTTAGGGAGCGAACATGAAACGATTGATACACACCATCTTTTCATTATTCATAAGCGCCCTCCTCTTGAGCTGTGCCGGCAAGCCATCAACGCAGTTTGTGCGCACAGGGCTGTCTCTGCTATCCCCACAATTGAAAAAAGAGGTGCAACAGGTTGCAAAATCTGTGGTCGGTCTCAACGCTGACATTAACTACGAAGTCACCCAATACAACTATCTGCAGCAAGATGGGCAGTTGGTCCGGGATCCAAACAGCCCCTTGAATTATCAACTCAACTCAGAAAATGGCGACGCCGGCATCATTTTGTCCAACGACACCAAAACCTTGTCGGGCGGCGGTCTCATCATTAAGAAGAGTTTGGGTCTGGAACCTCGGTATACCATCCTCACCAGCAGTCATCTGGTCGCACCCCAGGATACCACAGATATCTACTATTTGGATGAAAACGGAAACGCAACAGACATCTTATTCACAAGATATGTCGTGACTAACGTGACCTTGTCGGTTCGCGGTTTGGGTAATTTTAGCTCACCCGCCAGGTTGATCGTGCACGATGCTATCAACGATTTGGCCATTGTGACAACGGAAACGGACAACACACCGGGAATCGAATTCAGCAACTCCGTCGGGTACGATCTCGATCTGAGCTGGGGAGACTGGGTTTTTCTTTTTGGCTACCCGAAAAGCGTCAAGCAGATGACCGGAGGCTGGATCAGCGAGTCGCCGTATCGCAACACGTTAGCCGTCGATGCGGTCGTTCGGTTCGGGTATTCCGGTGGGCCGGTCTTCGCGATCACAGATAATGCAAAATTGGCTTTTGTCGGCTTAATAAAAAGCGTGCCAAGCTCCACGATGGAGTATATTGCTCCGGATGGAACGCTTCCCCACGGGCTCCGACTCGATAAGAATCAAACGAAGCATTTCGTGGTTCAACAAAAAAAACTTGTCGATTACGGTACCGCTTATTTCGTACACCCCAAAACAATCAGACGATTCTTTAAGAGACTGCGCAATGTCCTTGCGATCTCCAATCTTCGTTTGGATCCAAAATATTTCGGAAACTAACTTTTCTCCGCAAGTCGTCCTCATTTTATCTCCATTTTTGCACGCTTCTTGTAATTAATGTCTGAACGAAGACATTACCAGTAGTTACCCACATCTTTCGTTGAAGCCGGCTGACCCACCTCGAATTAAAATTCGTGGCTCATAGC
>JBHHWX010000402.1:0-5750 GCA_046756745.1 bacterium
GCACAAAAACAGGAGATTGCTTCGCTTCGCTCGCAATGACATTTGACTTTTTGGACAGCCCCTGTTTCCATGAAAGCCGCAACGCTAAAGCGTTGCACTCCGATGCCGGCTAAAAAAACATCGGATATTTCCCCGGGTTGCTTTCATGCATCATCTCATAAACCGCCTCAAAAACCTCTGTTACATTCGGTTTGGAAAAGTAGTCGCCATCGGAAGCATAAGCTGGCCGGTGCGCTTTTCCTGAAAGCGTTCGAGGCTGCGAGTCAAGCCACTGGAAACCGCCTTGTTTTTCGATCACTTCCTGCAGCATATAAGCGGTGGCCCCGCCGGGCACGTCTTCATCCACAAAAACGATCCGATTGGTCTTTTTGAGGGATTCCAAAATGATGCTGTGGATATCAAACGGCAGCAGCGACTGCACATCGATGATTTCGGCTTCAATGCCGGTTTGACTTAACATCGCACCAGCTTCGGTTACGATCCGGCAGCATGCGCCGTATGTGACAACGGTCACATCCGCCCCTGGTCGCAAGACTTCAGGGACGCCGACCGGAACCGTAAACTCGCCGATATTGTCCGGTACTTTTTCTTTGATACGGTAGCCATTGAGGACTTCGATAACAATGGCCGGGTCGTCGGACTGGAGCAAGGTATTGTAGAAACCGGCGGCCTGCGTCATATTACGTGGCACAAGCATGTGCATCCCCCGGATCAAATGCAAAACTCCAGCCATCGGGGAACCGGCATGCCACACGCCCTCCAAACGATGCCCGCGGGTTCGGACAATGACCGGCGCTTTTTGCCCTCCGGCGCTGCGCCAGTGCAGCGTGGCTAAATCATCGGACATCACCTGCAGGGCATAAAGTAAGTAATCCAGATATTGAATCTCTGCGATCGGTCGCAGACCGCGCATCGCCAAACCGATGGCCTGTCCAAGAATGGTGGATTCCCGGATACCGGTATCGGAAACTCTCAGCTCGCCGTATTTCGCTTGCAGACCTTTAAATCCCTGATTCACGTCGCCTAACTTGCCGACATCTTCTCCAAAGGCGACTAATCTAGGCTCCCGCGCTAATGCGGCGTCGAAGCATGCAGTGAGGACTTCAAACCCGTTGACCGTTTTTGAGCTTTCCGAGTAAACCGGCTTAATTTCCGGCACCTGTAACGCCGTGGCCGAAGTCTCGCAATAGAGATGCGAGCCGTAGCGCTCGCGGTTGATTTCTTCCTGTTTATTTTTCCATTCGATGAGATGGCTTCTTGCGGAGCTGTCTTCATCTCGAACACAAAAAAGAGCACGACCGACCGCAGAAGAGAGGTCGCGGCGTAAAAGACTGGGCAGGTTGAAAAGCTCACTTTTGATGCGCTGCAATTCGGAAGCCCGACTCGAACTTTTGCCCAGCTCATCCAGCATCCGGCCGACCGTCTCTCTTTCCTCACGAATAGGATCTTGGTACGCTTCCCAAGCTTGGTCACGGATGTTTTTCACCTGTTGTATCGCTTCATCCTCGATGGCGTCGAGCTGTGCTGCGTTTTTGATGCCACTCTCTATAATCCATTCTCGCATTTTTCGGACGCCGTCAAACTCCTTTTCCCACTGTAGGCGTTCTTTGGATTTGTAACGTTCGTGGCTTCCTGAAGTTGAGTGCCCTTGCGGTTGGGTTACTTCACTAACATGAATGATAGCCGGGACATGTTCTCGCCGGACAACTTCAGCCGCTTTGGTGTAGGTTTTAACCAGCTCCGGATAATCCCAGCCGCGGACGGTATAAAGATCAAATCCTGAACGGCTGCCCGGTTCGCGTTGAAATCCCTGTAACAACGCAAAGACGTCTGCTTTGGTTAATTGGAGTTCATTGGAAACAGAGATTCCGTAATCATCATCCCAAATCGAAATCAAAGCCGGGGCCTGCAAAACCCCGATCGCATTGACCGCTTCCCAGAATAAGCCTTCGGCGCACGTTGCGTTGCCGATGGTGCCAAAAGCGATTTCTTCCCCCTGATGGGATAATTGTGTCAAGGAATGCAGCTCCTCTAGTTCCCGAAACAGCCGTGATGCATATGCTAAGCCGACCAGGCGCGGCATTTGCGAGCCTGTCGGTGAAACATCGGCTGAGGTATTGATCATGTCTGTTAAGTTTTTCCAACTGCCGTCCGGATTGAGACTGCGGGTAGCGAAGTGGGCATTCATACATCGCCCGGCAGTTGCCGGATCTGCGTTGACATCGGCATGGCCGTACAGTTGCGCAAAATATTCTTGAATCGTGACCGTCCCGACAGCGAACATCAGCGTTTGGTCGCGGTAATAACCGGAACGAAAATCACCCTTACGAACAGCCTTAGCCAGGGCGAGCTGCGGAATCTCTTTCCCATCTCCGAAAATGCCAAACTTCGCTTTGCCTCCCATGACTTCCTTTTTCCCCAGCAAACTGACTTGCCGGCTTTGAAACGCCATCCTATAGTCGTCAATGATCTCGTCAACGCTGAGGTTCAAGTTTTTCAGCGCCGGTTTTTTCTTGCGTGGCACCTTCTTTTTATTGTTTTTTCGATGATTACTTCGTTGGATGCTTGTCTCTTTTGCGACTATCATTAAGCTTCCTTTCTAACGTCAGGATATAACAACATTTGTAACCAATCACAGGGTATTAATCTTTTTTTGACAGGATAACAGGATAAAACGGATTTACAGGATGACACCTCTTCAGGTAAACTCTACCTTTTCTTTTTATTTCACTTTCTAAATCCCGTACATCTTGAGAATCCTGTTATCCTGTCAAAGATATGCCAATTCTTTGATATCCCCTGTGATTGGTTGCCAGTATTATTACAGAACGTGTGGCATAATTTTAATATACGGAAATTGTAAAAATAAAAAAAACGGTTTTTTGAAATTAATTTCATACTTGAAGTTCAAAGCCTATTTTTTTATATTCTCAGTTATGGCGAAACATAAAATAAAATCGGGCGGCGGGTTGGCTGCCATTCGCTATTCCTATGGTATGGCTCGAAAATCCGGAGGGATTTTCAAACTGTATCGTGCTCTCAAAAGACCCAACACATGTAAAACCTGCGCCTTTGGTATGGGCGGCCTAAAAGGCGGCATGGTTAACGAGATCGGCCAAAGCCTGCAATTGTGCAAAAAATCCCTGCAAGCCCAAGCGCAAGATATGCAGGGCGGAATTCCAAAAGATTTCTTTTATAAGAATTCGGCAGAAGATTTATCGAAATTAAGCGGTCGTGAATTAGAAGCGTTAGGAAGGTTAGTCCATCCGCTCTATTTACCGGAAGGGGCGAGCCATTTTCAAATCCTAAGCTGGCCTGAAGCCATCGAAAAGCTCAAAGACAATTGGCGTCAGGCCTCTCCCGACAGAAGCTTTTTCTATACATCCGGACGGTCTTCGATGGAAGCGGCCTATTTGGTGCAGTTGTTGGCGCGTCAATGGGGGACAAATCACGTCAATAATTGTTCGTACTATTGTCATCAAGCCTCAGGGGTCGGTTTAGGTCAAAGCTTAGGAGGGGGAACCAGTACCGTGCAGTTGCAAGACCTGCGGCAGTGCGATTTGGTGGTCTTGATCGGCGCCAACCCCGCCAGCAACCACCCACGAATGATGACGTTCTTGAAAGAGCTGAGACGGCGCGGCGGACACGTTGTGGTCATCAATCCCTACAAAGAGCTGGCCCTGCAGCATTTTCGTATTCCGAGCGATCTCCGGTCGCTTCTGTTTGACTCTGAAATTGCAACCAGCACGATTCAACCGCATTGTGGAGGCGACTTAGCCCTGCTGAAGGCGGCCGCAGTTCTCTTATGGCGCGAACAGAAGGTGGACTCAGAGTTTGTGCGCAATCATTGTAATGACGTTGAGGCTTTTGCTCACGATTTGGAAACGGAAGATGTGGAGCATTTATTGGCAAAAAGCGGCGTCGCTTTGGACGATGTCCAAACTTTGTGCAATTTTCTCTCTAAATCGAAAAAAACAATTTTCGCCTGGGCCATGGGTATCACGCATCACCGTCATGGCGTGGAAAATGTCCGGGCGATCGCAAATTTAGCGCTCTTGCGCGGGATGATTGGGAAACCCGGAGCGGGACTTCTGCCGATTCGCGGCCACAGCAATGTGCAGGGCGTGGGCAGCGTCGGCGTGGTTCCAAAATTAAAACCGGAAATTGTCGCCTCTCTCTTGAGTCATTTCGATATCCAAGAGCCGAAAATTCCCGGGATGGACACCTTTAGCTGTATGCAAGCTGCGCATAAAGGGAACATCGATTTTACCATGCTCATTGGCGGGAACCTCTACGCTGCAAATCCTGACTTGACCTGGGCGGCAGAAGCCCTGAACCGAATCCAATTCACGGTTTTCTTGAGTACGACCCTCAATCTCGGCCATATTTACGGTCATGGCAAAAATACCTTGATCCTGCCGGTTCGAGCCCGCGATGAAGAGAAACAAAACACCTCCCAAGAAAGTATGTTCAATTACATTCGTCTGTCACAAGGAGGCCAAAAAGCGCCAGCCGGTGATGTGCCAGCGGAAAGCGAAATCCTCGTCAAAATCGGCGCGGAATTCTTCACAAACGGAAAAGTGCCCTGGGACCGGCTCGGCGATCATCACGAAGTTCGAACATTCATCGCCAAAACCGTACCCAACCTCCAACAGATGGAACGGCTGGACAGCGGAGCTGAGTTTACGATTCCGCAGCGTATCAAACATACCCCCCATTTCAACACAGAGAATGGCAACGCAAACTTAGCGGTCCTTTCAGCTCCGGATGCGCGTCCGCAACCCGGCCATTTCAACTTGATGACCTTTCGTTCCGAGGGACAATTCAACACCATCATCTATGAAGATGAAGATATCTACCGCGGCGTGGAACATCGCTCGGTGGTTTTCATGAATCACGCGGATATCTCAGAAAATGGGCTGCGAGAAGGTGACCGGGTTTTTGTAGAAAGCCGGATTGGCAAAATGCCTGGAGAACTCATCGAGGCGCCGATTCGAGCCGGGAATGTGGCGATGTATTATCCTGAAGCCAACGCTATTGTCCCGGCTGAAATCGATCCGTTATCTAAAACGCCGGTTTTTAAAAGCGTGCCGGTTAAAATTCATAAAATAAAGCAGCGGAGTCCGGACATTTTATGACGGTGTTTTTTTTCTTCTCACGTTGGGTGCAGATTCGTCCTTTGCGAGTGATGTTGTTGAACGCAAAAATAATGGACAAATTAGGAAGATTATAAAAATGAATCAGAAATCATTTCTTAATAGCGTGAGCAACGGAAGGGAAGACATCATCCAAGAGATTATAGATTCACTAAATACGAACCATATAGAATACTGTGTTATAGGTGGACTTGCAGTCAATGCATATGTAGAACCTGTTGTGAGCCTGGATTTAGTTATTGTGGTTATCGTTGATGGCATAGATAAACTTATCGAATCAACAAGGGATAAATTCAAGGTGGCGAAATACCAGCATAGTATTAATTTAGGAAGCAAGGATTCTGATATTCGCATTCAAATACAAACAGATGAGAGATATCAGGATTTTATTAAAAGAGCTTCTATCAAAGATATTATGGGATATCAAATGAGGGTCGCATCATTAGGAGATGTCGTTACTGGTAAAGTCTGGGCTTACTCAGATAAGCAGCGTCGGGGAAGTAAACGGCAAAAAGATTTAGCAGATATAATGAGAATTATCGAGTCTTTTCCAGAATTAAAATCGAAATTTCCAGAACCAATAATAGAAAGAAT
>JBHHWX010000403.1:0-5743 GCA_046756745.1 bacterium
AATTTTGATGTTTCGCAAATTGTCAAAGAAAAGATTAAGGAGAACAGCAGGAAAAGAAAATATAATTTTATAGTCGGAAGGACAAACAACGAACTTTAAATTAATTTAACAAACCATCCAAATCGTAATCTTCAGGGTCGTCTTGACTCCGGACAAGATACTCTATATTTTCCATGTCCTTCGCAAGAATTTTCGCGATAATTTCGATGAGTTCGTCTTTGTTCATCTTTTTGAGCCTTTTGATGGAATCCCCCACATTTGTGAATCCATCCCGATCATATATCCAAGAGTAAAGCAAGGCAACGGAGTGCTCGCAGATTTCACCATTTCGACAAGTTGAGCAAAAAGTCGTGATTTGACGTTCCTCTACTTTGACCTCGACAAAATAGTCTTGCTCAATATTTCGAAACCTTCCCGATATTTTGTCTTTAAAAACAGTTGGCCGGTTGATATAACTCTGACAATAGAGGTTCCACCCCGTTCCATTGGTTGCCTCCTGATCTAAAGTGACCACCTGTTTTTCAGTCAGAGTGAATAACCCGTCCGAAATTGTGTAATCCGCAGTTTTACTCATAAAAACATAATACAAAAAATATTAAAAAGGGTCAAGAAAATATTTCTTTTCAATATCATACCTCAGGAACATTTGGTGGGAATTTTTCTTGCATATATTGCAAAATTGTTCGATAATACTTTTATGGTATACAAGTTGCATATATAAACTGCGCATTGACAGCATTTGAACAAAAAAAAGGTCAACTTTGATGGGGAGTTTTTTCGTACGGGTCGAGGAAAAAGAATTCGGACCCTTTACTGTTGATGAATTAAAAGTCTTGGTAAGTCAGGGAAACTTCAGTAGGGAAGATTTAATTTGGCACGAAGAATCGGATCAATGGATTACCGCAGAAGGTATCGATGAGCTGCAAACGGTCTTTGCGCCTGATAATGGCAATCTTAGCAATTATCAAAACAAACTTTTAGCCGTGGCCAGCGGAAAAGGCGGAGTCGGCAAGACCGTCTTGTCTGCCTCCATGGGCGTCGCTCTGGCCTCGATGGGAAGCGAAATCATTCTGGTCGACGGCGATCTCGGCGGCCCTGACATGCATACCTGTCTCGGTATGCTGGAACCGAAATATACGTTTTTTGATTTCTATTCACTCCAAAAAGATACTCTCGATGAAATTGCACTCGAAACACCGGTTGAAAATCTCAGATTGATTAGCGGCGCATGCGGTACCCTAGGACTCGCAAATCCGAAATATTTTCAAAAACGCCGCTTCATGCGTGAATTGAAGAGATTGCAGGCGGATTATATCATCCTGGATTTGGGAGCAGGTTCTTCATATAATGTCGTCGATTTTTTCTTGCTCGCCGATGAAAAGTTTTTGGTCGTCAGCCCGGAGCCGACTTCTGTGTACGAAGCATTTGGTTTCATCAAAGTTTGCCTGATGCGCCATCTTAACCGGACTCTAAGAAAACACGATCTGGCTTTAGAAATTATCGCTCAGGAAAGGGTAAACCGCCCCGGGAAAATTCAATTGACTATCAACGATCTTTTAGAGAAGATCGATAAAATCGATGGCGCAGCCGCACGTTTGTTTAGCGAAGTATTAGACTCCTTTCGTCTAAACCTCATTCTTAATATGGTCAAGGGAAGGGAAGATATTAAGGAGGGCATCGCGATCCAAGCGGCGGCAATGGAGCTGTTGTCGGTCAAGATTCAATTCTTGGGATTTATCTCATACGATCCGAACGTACGGGATGCCGTAAAAAGATTGAAGCCTTTTCTGCTTTACAATCCGAAATCTCAGGCATCTCAAGACCTCACGGCCTTGCTCAGGGTCAATATGTTGGGCAAAAAGGGCTTCAAAGAAATTCTGGAACGAAGAAAATGGCGGGCACAAATCAAAGAGTCTGCAAAGGAATTTCCGGATACAAATGTTTTAAAAGATGCGCAAATCTGTTCGGAGAATTGCTTCTATTGGGGGGATTGTGAATATGAGGCCGGGGGGAACCCGTGCCGTGTGCGGCACTTGGAACCGGTTCTAAGAGAGTAACGCCTTGCAACTATCGCGCTCAAAGAATCGTCTTATCACATGGAATCCAATGTTACGCAGAAGTAAGAGTGCGAACGTAACTTTTAACTAAATTCGTGCACTGCATCTTAAGATTTGAAAATGTAGTACTTACGTTCGATGCCGGAACTGATAAAACCCTCTAATGGGAATGATACAAGTTACCAAAGAAAAGTCTACGCCATTGCAAGCGGTAAGGGAGGCGTGGGAAAAACCGTAACTGCCGCCTCTTTAGGGGTGGGCCTAGCTTCGCTAGGGAGTGAAGTGATTTTGGTGGACGCGGATTTTGGTGGGGCCAATTTACATACCTGTATGGGGGTGCTTAAACCGGAATACAATTTCGACGATTTCTACAGCAATCGTAGAAAACCGCTCGCGGATTTTATTGTCGATACTCCGGTCCGCAATTTACGCATGATCAGCGGATCATGCGGTTCCATGAGCCTGGCAAACCTTAAATATCATCAAAAATTGCGCCTGATCCGCGGGTTAAAAAAACTGCCCGCCGACCATATCATTATGGATCTCGGCGCGGGTTCGGATTTTAATGTCATCGACTTGTTTTTGTTAGCTGATGCTCACTTCCTTATCGTCTCTGCCGAACCGGCTGCGATTCATGAAGCATTTGGTTTTCTGCGGATATGTTTATTCCGCGGCTTCAAGCATATCTTGCGAGAGCGTGTTGAAGTGCTGGAGGTCATCAAAAAAGCAGAGATGGTTAAGCCTGGAGAGATTCATTTGACCATCGAAGAGCTGTTGAATAAAATGAGCGCGGTGGACCCGGAGGCAAGATTTAAAGCGGTTTCGTTTATGAACGCGTTCGAACCCAAGATTATCGTCAACAAAGTCCGAACACGAGCCGACCTCGATGAAGGTTTGGCCATCCAGTATGCTGCTTGGGAGCTTCTCTCGATGCGAACCGAGTACGTTGGCTATATTTCTTTTGACGAAAAGGTATCGGAAGCGGTGCGGAATTTTAAACCGTTCTTACTTTATGACCGAAAAGCCAGGGCCTCGCAGGATATGAGCGCTTTAATTCGAGTCAAATTTTTGGGTAAAAAAGGCTTGAAAGATTTTTTCGCGAAACGGCGCTGGCATAAAAAATTGCTTGATTTATCATTCATGTATCCCGACATCGAGTTGTCAAAAGACGCGCTGATTTGCTCCGACGCCTGTTTTTACTGGGGTGATTGTGACTATCAAGACGAAGGCAATCCATGCCAGGTGCGGCATTTAGAGTCGATGCTGGCACATTGACTTTACTCATTTCGACAATCGAATCTGCCCGGAACGATCAAACGGCAAGCTCACCTGTCCCAACAGCGGAACCGCTGAATTCATGTCGAATTTTCCCTTGAAACGATAGCTTAAAGGTTGGTCCGATCTCAGGAGCTGGTAAGCCGATTGACCGATCTGCACGAAATTCAAAGAAACGGGCAGACTGATCACGCTTTCATTTTTGGCGGCAATGGCCATCCCCTCCGCTGACTTTCCGGTCACCCATTCCCGGTTGTTGATGTCGAGCGCATAGTTTAAGCTTGTTAAAGCAAAGGAAAAGGCGTTCGGATTTTTGAGTTTCAAGTTGAGCTTCAAATCCGCTCCGGTTAAACGCAGACCTTCCAGCTTGAGCGACTCGACGCTGAGCTTCGGCAGTTTTAGCAAGGGAAAAGTTCCCTGTTTGCTGATGGGAATGCGCTTCGTGCCGAGAAAAGGCAATTCAAACGCAAGTCCGCATTCTAATTTATAGGCGGTGCTGTCCTGGCCCTTGAGACTCTTGAACGTTTGATAAATATCGGCAAATGCCAGGGTGACCGGTATCTGAACGATATTCGCTCCGTTAGCCGGGATTTCCAGGCCCTGCTCTTGATTTCCTTGCACAAACGAGCGTTCATTCAGAATAAAATCATAATCGAACCCCGCTAACGTGACGCCCACCGGGTTGGGATTCTCCACATTTACATCAAAAAGCAGGGTTGCCGAGTCGAAGGAAAGCTTGTCCAGACGCACCCGCGAAAACGACACTTTCGGAGTCGCCGTTTTGATGAGCTCACCCACAGACGCACAGCCGAGTACGCAGACCATGGCGACGAATAAAAGCCGAAGAAAGAGATGTCCTGTTTTCATATTACCATCCGTTGGAAATCATTTCCCACAGATTAAGAACCCATGGGACTATTTTATCTTGACAATCTTGTTTATCCAGTTTCATATCTTTGGTTGCGGCTCTGCCGCGCTGGGTGAATCCGTGGCTAAAAATTATCGTTCTCGCTAGTGTTTTGAATTACGCTTTCCGCAAATTTCTATTATTTAATCACATCTGTTCCCAAGAACTTTCGTAAAACCTCCGGGACGATCACCGTGCCCTCATCGGTTTGATAATTCTCCAAAATCGCGATGACCGTTCTCGGCAAAGCCAGCCCGGACCCGTTGAGGGTATGTACAAATTCAGCTTTGCCCGTGGCTTCCCGGCGAAAGCGAATGTTGCCGCGCCGGGCTTGGAAGGCTTCATAATTGCTGCAAGAGGACACCTCCAGCCATTTTTGTGCGCCCGGTGCCCAGACTTCGATGTCGTAGCATTTGGCTGCGGCAAAGCTCAAGTCCGCAGTGCAGAGCGTGATGACCCGGTACGGAAGATCGAGCTTTTGCAAAACCTCTTCAGCGTGTGCGAGCAAGGTTTCCAGCTCATCGTACGAGGTCTCCGGCTTCACAAACTTGACCATCTCCACTTTATCGAATTGATGGATGCGGAAAAGCCCGCGCGTATCTTTGCCATACGTCCCGGCTTCGCGCCGGAAACACGGCGTGTACCCGGTGTAGTAAATCGGCAGCTCTTTTTCTTGCAGAATTTCGTCCCGGTGCAGATTGGTGACCGGCACTTCGGCGGTGGGAATGAGGAACAGGTCGTCGGTTTGCGCCAGGTACATATCCTCTTCCAGCTTCGGCAGTTGGCCGGTTGCGAACATCGAGGCGCGATTCACCACAAACGGCGGAGAAATCTCACGGTACCCATGCTGCTCAACATGCATATCGAGCATGAAGTTGATCAGGGCGCGCTCTAATTTCGCTCCCACGCCCGAATAACTCACGAAAAAGGAGCCGGCAACTTTGGAGCCGCGCTCAAAATCGATAAGTCCCATTTTTTCCGCGACCTCCCAATGCGGCTTCGGCTGAAAATCCGTTTCCGCCGGTTCGCCCCAGCGTTTCACCTCGAGGTTGTCCGCCTCGCTCACGCCAACCGGAGTCGATTCGTGCGGAACATTGGGAATCCAAACTTGGATGTCGCGAATCCGGTCTGACAAGGTCCGAACCTCATCGTCGATCTGTTTGATGCGGTCGGCGACTTTTTGCATTTTTGTTATCGGTTCAGATGCGTCCTCGCCGGCTTTCTTGAGGGCGCCGATTTCCTGAGAAACCACATTGCGCTCGTGTTTGAGCTTTTCGACCTCTTGCAGCTTGTGCCGGCGCTGCGTATCCAGCTCCAGCAAGGTATCGACGTCGACTTTTTCACCTTTGTTTTGTGCGGCCTGCTTAACCACCTCGAAGTTTTCACGGATGAATTTTAAATCTAACATGAGCCTCTTTTACCATGATATGTTAGTTTACTGATGAGTTCGACTCCCAATCTTCACGTTTAATCACTTTCGCCTGCTAATACAAGCGCTTTTTTA
>JBHHWX010000404.1:0-5728 GCA_046756745.1 bacterium
AAATTGCCAATGTAACAGGCTTCGGTCTAAACAGGGCACGCTCGGCGGGACGCCTTCGCTAAGTTAAATTGCCAATGTAACAGGATTCGGTCTGAACGGGGTATGCTCGGCGGGACGCCTCCGCTAAGTTAAATTGCCAATGTAACAGGCTTCGGTCTAAACAGGGCACGCTCGGCGAGACGCCTTCGCTAAGTTAAATTGCCAAGTAAACCTGCTTCAGTCTGAACCCTGCTTGACGCCCACCTTCTGATTTGGTTCGGCGTACTCTACGAACGGCTGTTTCTCACAAGCCTTGACCACGTCTTTAAGGCTTTTGTTCGAAATGACGCTGAACACCCGCAATCGCAGAGCCGGGATGGTTTTGATCTGCTCCAGTCCGAGTTCAGAAACTAATTTTTCGATTTGAGCTGCTCTTGTTCCCGTTTTGAACTTCACCAGTATTTCGCGCTCCCGGCGGCGTGCTGTTTTTTGAGCGGCTTTAAAGTTGAACACCGTCACTGAATTGTCGCCGAAATTGCTGACATACATCTTGGTATCGCCTGCCGCCGAAACCACTCCGATGGGTTTGCTGCCGGTGGAAAACTCCTCGGCGTGCTTCTTATAAGTTTTTGCATCGTAGTTGAACACTTGAGCAGCGTTGAAATTAACCACGTAGAGGGTTTTACCTGATTTGGACAACACCGCCTCTTCCGGTCCGTCCAGCCCTGTGATTTCGTGGCTGATTTTGTCCGTTACAGTGTTGAGAATATGGATTTTGTTTTGCAAAAAATTACTGATGAAGAGCAAGGAGCGGTCTTCATTAGCGTGAATCAGCTCCGGTTTGCCACCGGTTTGAATGACCTGCGCTTGCTTTGTTTTCACGTCGATAATCGAAATGCTGCCGTCTTTGGTATTGGCGACGTAAATTTTGCGGGCGTCTTTCGAGATGCCGATGCCGTCCGGGCCGTTGCCCGTCTTGTATTCACCGAGCACATCGAGTGAATTGGCATCGATCTTCAGGACTTTGTTGCTTTCCGTTGCGACCACAAACAGCGTTTTGCCGTCTTTGCTGGAAACGATGCCGCCAAGATTCTGCTCGTAGCGCTTCGATTTCACGATTTTGTGTGTGGTGAAATCGATGACCTCGATGCCTTTGTCCCAGTTGCTGACAGCTACGAAGTTCGATTCTCCGAGCCGGGTGAATCCCCACGGATAGTCAGAGCCGTCGATGGTTTGCACGACTTCGTCCTTGCGAGTGTCGATGACGCTGATAAACGTATCTTCTACGTTAGCTACGTAGAGATAGTGCTCGTTCGGAGTGAGAAACAGTGCGTCGGGACCTTTGCCGACAAGGATGGTTTTGGTTTGCGTTTGCCCGTGGGCTGAAGCGCTCACGAAAATAAGCAAGAACAATAAATGGCTTAGATTTTTCATCTCATAATTCTCCTAACGGGGTATGATGTAAAAATGTTTTTTTTGCAAAGCAAAGATTAACTTTTAAAATTTGTAGTAGATTACTTTCTTTTCCGTTTACGTTCTTATCGACAATTTTACTCTCTGTCTGTCATTCTGAGCGCGAAGAATCTGGTCCTGCAAAGTCAGATTCTTCACGCGCCCAGTTTCACCTAAAATCTAAACTAAGAGGACTCCGCGCTTCTAAGAACGGGAAACATGTTCTTACTGAAGAACTACGGCAGTAGTGTATTGCTCGGAATGACAACTGGGGTGATTGCCTCTATAAACCAGAACCATTCTCTTACCCAATTTCTTCCTAAACAAACTGTAATATTTCTTTGAACGCCAAATGCCCCAGATGGAAACCTTCCTCAATGCTGAGCAGCGCGATTTCATCATCTTTTCCCGCGAACCACCTTTTGGCAGCCTCAGCCGAGCCGAAAAAGTGAACGTGACAACAAAACGCCCGCCATACCGCCTCGACGCTCTCGAGAGCATTCTTTTGGGAGTCCGGCAGGATGATGGAAACGACCGCCCCGGCTGGTTCGACGCTTTTTATCCGGTCGGGTGTGACTGTCACATGTACTGTCTCTTTAGTGGCCGGGCAGTTCGATTCAACCTGCGCCGTCTTTTTGAGCATCGAGGGTAAGAACAAGGCATCCCAGGCACACCAGGTCGAAAAGGTCTTGCCGTCTACACGGAATCTGTGCGGATGGTCCCTCTGAGACAGTCCGAATATGCCGATGATGTTGCCGTCGTCATCGAATTCACTGAGTTGGTTGATGAAAGAAAGCGCTGCCTCAGTCGGCAGGTCTTGTTCTGAGGCGACCTTCTCAATGTGCTCGGTGGAGACGGGTTGTCCTTCTGCTACCAGCCGCCAGACTTGTATGAGCAGCCGCATGTGATCCGCTTCGAAATGGCTTGGGATGCCGGATGCTCGTATTCGTTGCACGATTTCGATGAGTCTCGACTGAGTCATAATATCAAACCTTCCAATGTCCGGCTTGTCCGGGTTAGGGTTCAACGGTCGCAACTTCGCGAGCAAAAAGCTCGATGCCCTGTTTAACGGTGCGATTCACTTCCCCGAGACAGCACCGGCCCGAAGGGTTTTTGATTTCGCATTGACATTTGCCGGCTTTCACTTTCTGAGTGATTTCAGCCGCTGCCGTACTGTGACCGGTCGTCCGGATTTCATCGAAAATCTTGGCCTGGGTAAAATTGAAGCAGTAGCAGACCGGGATAGGATCGTCGCTTTCTTTGCTCCCCACCCGCACCCTTACATCTTGTTTGCGGAAATACTGGCCGGATGCATTGGAGAAATAAACCACGTCGCAATCTTGAGTCATGCAGAAGTGATACTGCACGTCCGAGAGCTGAGAGGCTTGTTGTTCAAAAAGCAGGTGCTCCGGCGTCATCTTCAGGACGGGTTTTCCCTTATGACCGCACACGTTGCATACGGCTGACGTTTCACCGGACTTCGTGGGAACTGCACAGCACTGCGACATTATGTGTCTCCTTAGTTTAATTGTGCAACTTTCGCTTTGAAGCCGGCTTTGTTCACCGCATCCACTAACTGCTCGACTTGCGCAACCTCCGGATCGAATTGAACTTCCGCTAATTTTGCACCCAGGTCCACCTCCGCTTTCTTTACACCGTCGACCTTGCTCAAGGCGGACTCAACGCCAACAACGCACCCGGAGCAGGTCATGCCCTGCACATCGAGCTTCACTTTTTGGACGTTCACTGAGGCGAACTCCTCGGGTTTTTCAGTTTGAGCTTTTTCGTTGGTTTGTCTGCAACAAAAAAGTAAAGCGGCTCCTAAAAGAGCGACCACAGTGATTGTGATGAATTTTTTAGACATGACTTCGTCCTCCGTATTTTATAATAGGGTTAATATTTGTGGAAAAAACATAAAGATCGCAACGACGGTCGCCGCAATCCACAACAGCAATTTGTTCCATTTCCCGGCGGTCTCAGTGCGACAGGTTCCATCCTCGCATTTGACTTCGCGCTTGCGATAGGTGAAGTAGAACGCCGCTCCGAGAAACAGAACCGTCAGCGCCAGAAGGTACGGCCGGTACGGTTCAAACATCGCCGCGAAGCCGAGACTGCCGGCGCCGATAAGCGCAAACACCACCGGTCCAATGCAGCACAGGGAAGCGAGCAGCGCTGAAAGTATCGAGCCTACCGTGGTTAAAGCCGCCTTGTTCATGACGAAACCTCCAATTCGAATAGTTGTGTTAAAAAGCTCACGAATGGCGTATCCATCAGCCGGTAAAAGATCGTCTGGCCTTGCCGGCGTTTACCGATGAGCCGGTGGGCGCGCAGCTTACTGAGCTGGTGACTGATGGACGAAACGGTCATGCCGGTGACATCCGCCAGATCGCAGACACAGAGCTCCGGTTCTTTTGAGAGCAGGTACAAAATTTTTAACCGGGTTTCATTGCCGGCCACTGTGAGCAAGTCGGCGAGATTTTCGAGACCTATTTGTTGATGAAGCTGCTTCTGTAACTGCCGCAGCATCGGCACATTGACATTTTTACGGATGCAGTTTTCACCGGTTAACACAGTCATTCTTTCTTTCCTTTTATGTTATTTGAATAACTATTCAAATATAGAAATAAACGCATGTTTTGTTCCTTTTGTTCCAATATAGCAGCGAAATTGCTTGCTTTTTTGTTTCTTTACTGTTACTTTTCACTCATCAAAGACGAACCCATCCACAAAACTCATGAATTAATTTATCTTTCATCTATTCATACCTACCAACAGGAAAGGAGGGCACTATGAAAAAGCTCATTCTGCCTGCAGTACTCTTGGTTGTGTTGTTTATTTTCTCCAGTATGGTGCTTAAGATTTCTGACACCCTGCCGGAAGGGACAGTTGTGTCACAGGAGGTGAGAGATATCTTGTCTGCGGAACGGCTCGACAAGGCGATTATTTATTCCAACTTTACCCATGGCTGGTATTTTTTCAACAACGTTTTCAGCTTTGCCATTTTGATCGGGATATTGATGCTCGGGTTCTCCGCTAAGATCAGGGCAAAAGCACAAAGTTGGGCTGAAAAGGTCACAGGCTTTGCACACGCTCCCCTGGTTTGCGGAGGCGCAGCAGCTTTTATCGCGTTGTTGTTCGCCTTCCTGTCCGCCACACCCGAGCACCCGGTCTCCGCCGGCACCCTGGGATTGGCGCTTGCCTGGGGCGTGGTTGGGATGTTCATCGGCAAGTCCCAGAAATTTGCGTTATCCTCTTTTTATATTCTTCTGTTGTTTGTTTTGCTCGAAGTCATCAATTTTCCGTTTGCTTACTACCGCGGCTTCATTGTGGAGCATCATTTTGAGCTCTCAAACCAAACATTTGGAAAATGGCTGGCGGACATGTTAAAAGGAAACCTCATCGGATTTCTTATATCCGTTCTTCTGTGGCCATTGGCTTACTGGGCCATTAGGAAGACGCCGCGAACCTGGTGGGCCTGGGTATCGGCGGGTGCAGTGCCGGTGATCATTATCATGATGATTGTAAGTCCGCTTTACCTCGATCCCCTGTTTAACAAGTACGAACCCCTTAAAGATGAAGCGCTGCGTACGCGTATCTTGACTGTGGCTGAAGATGCGGGGATTTCCGGCAGCCGTGTTTTTCAAGTTGACATGAGCAAAAACACTGAAAAAATCAACGCTTACGTCACCGGTCTTTTTGGCAGTAAGCGGATCGTCTTATGGGACACGATTCTCGAAAAACTCGATTCGGATGAAATCGTTTTTGTTATGGGGCATGAGATGGGTCACTATGTGATGAATCACGTCTGGAAATTTATCGGAATTTTTACCGTGGTTCTTTTCATTTTACTTTTTATTATCTCGCGTACCATCGGTTTCGTGATTCGAAAGTTTGGCGATAAAATGGGATTTCAAGAATTCTCAGATATTGCGAGCCTGCCGCTCATTCTGCTGATGTTTTCGCTGCTGATGTTTTTTATAACACCGGCTCTAAACGCATTCAGCCGCAGCATGGAGCACAACGCGGACGAATTTGGCCTCGAATTAACCCAAGACGGGCCAACCGCGGCGTCTGCTTTTGGGAAGCTGGCCAATGAAAACCTCAGCAATCCGGCGCCGCATCCCTTCATCGAGTTCTGGTTGTATAACCACCCGACCTTGAAAGACCGGGTCGATTTCTGCAAGCAATACCCGGCGCAAGAAGAGGAGATTCCCGAACCGGAAAAACAAGAGGAGCCGATTACAGAGAAAAACTGAAACACGAACGTGAACCACGACGTATCGACTTGCCCGGATGT
>JBHHWX010000405.1:0-5723 GCA_046756745.1 bacterium
TGCCAAAATAGCCGTAGCTGTCATTGCGAGGCGTTTTTTGCCGAAGCAATCTCATACCGTGCCTAATAAGGAGATTGCTTCGCTGAGAAGCGCTCGCAAAGACATCAAAAATCGAGTTTTCGGTCAATCACTAGATAGGAGTCTCGTCAGTCTACGGGACAACGGGGGCTGTAGTCTGGGCCCGGCTCCTCCAGATGGACATTGACACCCATCTTCGCCTTGACAGTACCGACGAGGAGTTCCAGTTTGAAATGTCCGTTGCCGATGTAGCCTTGCCAAGCCGGCTCGGTATCGATGGCACGATGCATGGGATCCATGCTGACTGTCAGCGATCCGTCGTCATAGTCCCAGTCTCCGTCAACGCCTTTCGGCGTCCAGATTTTCTTCTTTGCTGTGAAGCTAGTGAAAATTGCGGATCCACCCGCGACGGACCAGGTTACAGTTACCACGTAGGGGTTTCCTTTTGCGTAGTTAAAGCCACCAAAACTGGAGGTCCAGGTGACTATTGCGCCATTGCTGAGCGTCTTTTTGGACGTACAAATAATATTGTCACTATCGCATTCCAAGCATGTCTTGGGGCCTCCTTTTTTAGGACCTTGGGGGTCTTTGTCTTTTTTAGCCAGACTCATCACATCTTGATCCTGCTCCGCACTTGTCAGGCCAGAATTCTGGTCGCCACATCCAAGCAAAGCTAACAAGAACACAACAAGAATGAGAGGGATAAAATTTTTCATGATGTGTACTCCTTTTGTGAGTGAGTGAAATTAAAAGTTAATTCGTGATGACATCTTGTGGGAAAGTGATCGTGGTTTATTAAGACAACTCATTCATGACTCTGTTGATTGATAACCCTGTCAGGGTTAGAGTCTTGATAAAAAGGACTAAATAGTGTCTGACCGAAAACTCAGAAAGAAGCTCTAAGCCCCGTCCCCGGGGCGTCGTAATCAATTGTTTTTACAAAGCGTCAAACGCACCCGGGGACGGGTGCTTGAGCGTTTTAAAGAGTTTTCGTTCAGACACTATATATCGTGTACAGCATTAACCCTGACAGGGTTCTTCAGCAAGTCATTCATCAACACTTTACAATTATTGGGCCAAATCGGGAAATCTGAGCTGAAATTGTTACTTAAACACAAGCTTTTAATATTAAAGGAGATACGACTTGTAGGATGGTCAATTGAAAATTCTTAAAAGGATCAAGATAAGGCTGAATCTGAAAATCTTTTCATCATTCAGTAGATTGACTATGAAAGAAGTTTCAGGTAAAGGTGGGTATTGAAATAAGAAGATTCTTGTCATCGAAATTCTCCGGAATCGATACCATACTTTTTCATCAAGCGCTGGAAGCTCTGGCGTTCAATTTGCGCCTCTTTGGACGCTGCAGTAACATTTCCTTTGTTGGCCCGCAGCCGCTCTGCAAGAAACTTTTTTTCAAATGCCTCGATGATGTCGCGACGCGCTTGACGTAGAATGGAGCTGGTGATGGGAATATCTATAGGCGTAGCCAAATGATCGGGTTTTAACTGTGGAGGGAAGGATTCCGCCATGAGAATCTCGCCTTTTTCAAGCGCCACGGCGTGTTCGACAGCATTCTCGAGCTCTCGCACATTGCCAGGAAAGGCATAATCTTCGAGAAGCGCCATGGACTCCTCGGAAATGGCCCGAATGGTTTTATGGAATCGCTGGCTGTATTTCACAAGAAAATAATTTGCCAGCAGTGGGATTTCCGAAGGCCGCTCTCTGAGAGCTGGAATTTTGACATGAAAGACATTGAGTCGAAAATACAGATCCTCCCGGAAATTGTCGCGGCGGATTTCCTTTTCCAGATCTTTGTTGGTGGATGCAAGGAAACGAGCCTGTACCGCGATGGACTCATTGCCGCCAAGTCTTTCAAAGGTGCGTTCTTGTAAAACCCGCAGCAGTTTTTGCTGGAGATTGGGTGACATGTCTCCGATTTCATCCAGGTAAATGGTGCCGCTTTTTGCGACCTCGAATTTACCGAGTTTGCGCCGGTCTGCTCCTGTAAAAGCGCCTTTCTCGTGTCCAAACAGTTCGCTTTCCAGGAGATTATCGGGAAGAACCGTACAGTTGATGGCCACAAATGGCTCTCCGGCCTGCGGTCCGCTGTTATGAATCGCCCGCGCCACCAGCTCCTTTCCGGTGCCGCTTTCGCCAGAAATCAAGACGTTGGTGGTATTCGGGGTGGTGGTAATGGTCCCGATGATTTTATAAATCTCTTGCATTTTGGGATCGTTGCCAATCAGCTCATAGTCATGTACAGGATGGCTGAGTTTCGCTTTGAGATTTTCAACCTCTTCACGCAGACGCACCATTTCCAGGGCGCGCTGCGCCACCACTCGAACCTGCTCGACATCTAAGGGCTTGGTCAAATATTCATAGGCGCCAAGCTGAATCGCTTTTACCGCCGTATGCATGGTACCAAAACCCGTGATGACGACCACGGGAACGTTGATGCCCTTATCGCGAATCGCTTCTAACGCTTCAAGTCCGGAAATGCCCGGCATGGCCACATCCATAAACACGAGATCCGGGCGCTTTACCTCCAACGCCTCGAGCGCCTCTTTGCCATTTGTCGCGCTTAATACTGTGAACCCGTCGCTCTCAAATGTTTTTCGAAAAACGAACTGAATGTTCTTATCGTCGTCGGCTATTAATATTTTGGTCTTCTTCATTTTTATTTTCATTTGATTCATACCGGAAGGAAGATTGAAAAACAGCTCCCTTTTCCCACCTCGGTTGTAACCGACACGATTCCGCCGTGTTCGCTCACCACGCGTTTTACGAACGAAAGGCCCAATCCCGTCCCCTCAATTTTTGTAGTATAGAAGGGATCAAAAATACGGTCGAAATGCTCTTTCGAAATTCCACACCCCGAATCCTCAACATCGATTTGCACCACCCGAGCGCTCTTCTTAAGAACGACCTCTTTCACCTCTAAAGTGGTGGTTTCACCGGAAACAATTGGCACCTCGCCTAATTGACGAAAGGTTCTTTTCAAAGTTTTCGAAGTCGTTCTGATTTCAATGTGACCTTTACTCTCGTTAGCCTGCGCAGCGTTCAAGAGCAGGTTTACCATGGCCTCTTTTATATGGTTTCCATCGAGCTCTAAAGTCGGGAGGTTGGAAGCCAGCTCGATGTTCAGACGGATGCTTCTTTTCTCGATTTCGTGACGGGCGATCTCGATACAGTCCTTGATGATCGCGTTCACGTCCGATGCCTTCTTTGTCAGACCTGAAGGACGCGCCAATTGCAGCAAGTCTTTAACAACGCGCTCCATTCGATTGACGGAATCGAGCGCCACATCGAGAGATTCGACTTCCGACACAGAGATATATTCATTTTTGCTCAAGAGTTGCAGGATCATCCTCATGGACGTTAGGGAATTGCGCATCTCATGAGCGATCACCGCGGCCATTTCCCCGGTGGCAGCCAATCTTTCCGAACGCACCAGTTGCTCCTGCAAATGCTTGCGCTCTGTAACATCCGTGATGATTTCCAAAACCTGCTCCACCCGTCCGTTCTTGGTTAAGGGTACGGATATGTGCTCGAGGTAACGGTCTTCCCCCTCGGCGCTGATGTGATGGTTTAACTGAGTGTGCATTTTACCCGTTTGAAAAGTTACGTCGTTGGGACAATCCGGGCAAGTGCGACTGTCCCCGAGAATGTCGTAGCAGCGACGCCCAAGGATATCTTTTACAGATTTGCCGGTGATGGATTCCAAGGCGGCGCTCGCCGACAGAATGTTGTAATTCCGATCCAACAAAATAAACCCGCTGGGGACGTTATCCAGAATCGCTTGCAGCTTGTCTTTTTCGCTGCGCAGCTCTTTGGTCCTCAGTTGAACCCGCTGTTCCAACTTTTCACTGTGGCGCTGGATTTCGGCTTCGCGTTGTTCCAGTGATTCTGCCATGATGTTGAACTGCTCAGCGAGGTCTTCGATTTCGTCGTACGTCTTGACGTCAACACGTGCATGGTAGTCGCCGCGCGCAATCACGCTGGTCTCGCGCCTGAGCTTTTCAATCGGTCTGGTAAACTGATGCGTGGCAAGATAAGCGAGGATCAAGGAAATCACTAAAAAGAAACCGGACAGAACGATAAAAATCTTTGTAAAGGTTTTTGCGGGCGCAAAGATCATTTCTTTTGATACGCTCGTGAGAAGAATATAGCCACCCAGTCCCTCGTGCTTATCAAAAAGGGGCGCATGAGCGACAATTTTATCCCCTATTTCGAGCAATGAACCCGAAGACGGAGAGAGCAGCTCCATGGCTATCTCCTCACCATATTCGGTTTGCAAATTCAAGACATCCTTAGAGGCGAGCAGCCGGTTCCAGTCCTTCTTTATGAGAGAATGGTAAAGGTAATATCCTTCGGAATTCACCAGTGCGACTTGGCCGCTGGGACCGTGCGGCGTCTTTTGTTCCATGACGTCGAAAAGGGCTTGCGCATGTAATTGAAAAATTAAAATGCCAGTAAACTCAGGTTCACGAACAGGATACACGCAACTAATGCATGGCAAAAGGGTTTTCGAATCCCGTTTGATGAGCTCCACAGGCAAAAAGACAGCTTTGTCAGGAGGGTTCTCTCGAATAAAAATGACATAGAAAGATGTGCCCGCTCTATTCAGCTCGCTTGCCGGCAGCATTCGATACTCGTCTCGATGATCTTTTTCGATAATAAAGAATTCGTCTCCTCTTGTATCGATAAACTTTATTTGATAATATTTTTCCCGCCGCTGGGCAAAATTAATGAGATCCGGTTGCAGGTCTTTAAGCGCAGAAGAAATGGCAAGGGTATCTTGCGCAATAACCGAGTTTATGAATTTTTGAAAAGAGGCGGAACCGGCTAGCAGCTCGATATTTTCTTCCGTGCTGGTTAAAAAAGCGCTCAAACGCTCTTTGATAGTCCATAAGTCATGATTGAGGTCCTCGACGGCAACCTGACGCAAAGTGCGTACATTAATTGTGAGTCCCAATAACCCGATGATGATGACCGGCAAAATAGAGAGTCCTGCAAATGCAACGGCCAATTTGCCGCGAATTTGCAGTTTTAGAATTTTATTGAGGTTGAATGGCATAAATTTAAGTTGACCCTCCCCGCAGTTGCGAATCAAAGGGAATCGCCAACTCCTCCATTTTTCGATATAAGGTGTTCATCATTTCCTCTTTAACGATTTCCTGTTCATTTTTGACCGCAGAAAAGGCAAACACGGCGATGATGGCAGCATAAGTGAAACCGATCCCAAGAATAGCCTTCTGGCGAAGACTTAAACGAAATGTGTTAGAGATGGGCATAGTATGAAAATTTGTAATTCTGCATTAAAAAGCAAGGCTTTTTTCTTTTTCATTGAAATTTGAATATTTATACTGTCGCAGGTTATCATAACCAAAATGAAAGCTCATCAAACGACCCAGCGCGGCGGAGCCGCAAATGAATGGAACACGGATTTAAAGGATAGAACGGATTGTCACGGATTTGGCCCTAGATGAAAACCCAAGAAAATCATGAGCCACACAAGTCACATTCCACTAACTTCCAGACATTCCGTTAAGTCCGATCCGTTAAATCCATGTCATCCGTGTTCTATTTTTTTTGCATTTTTTTGCAAAACTTTTTTGATAATACTATAAGAAGGTTGATTTTCCAGTTGATAGTGAAAATTATCCTGTTAAATTCACCCATACCATAACTTTGGGAGGACGGTA
>JBHHWX010000406.1:0-5705 GCA_046756745.1 bacterium
TCGACAATCTTTTGTCGATAGAGGCGCTGTAAGCGCCTAACCCTGACAGAGTTATAAATCAACAGAATCATTGATTGGCTGAGATAAAGACAACCCATCATACTCTGCAGGTTCCAGTAAACACCTGCCAACCAGATGGACAATTTCTTCCCAAAATAGGGTGTTAATTTCTAAAAAGTAATCATACTGATTGTCGTCCGACGGATTTTTCTTCAGTGAGGCAGAAGTGAGGATGATAGGGGTTGTCGGTAAAACCTTCCTAATTTCAGGAAGAAAATCAAGCGCCGTGCACGTTGGGCTTTCATCTTTTTTCAGATGATAATCCAAGATAATCGCATCGAATTCGTTTCGTTTGCACAAGTCTACTGCTTTTTTTCCGTATTCGGTACCCGTTACCTTGTAGCCGGCGTTTTGCAGATTTTTTTTTATTTTCTCGAGCATTCCCTTTTCATCATTCACAACCAGAGTGTGTTTTTTCGTCTTTCTTCCCTTGTTGACGCGTTGTTTCGCAGGAGAGATGGTTTTGTAGCGGCTGTTCTCATTTTGATTGGTGTTTTTGGGAATGCGCACCCTTACCGTGGTGCCGTGCCCCGGGATGCTCTCGAGTTTCAACTTTCCCTTGTGATCGACTTCAACAATGTGTTTCGTGATGGCGAGACCTAACCCATAGCCTTCTTCCTTACTTGTGATAAAAGGACTCAGAACTCTGTTGAGATCTTCCGGGGGGATGCCTTTGCCGGTGTCTGAGAAATTGATTTCGAGGTATGCATCCGTCTTGCGCGCCTGAATGTTCAAAGTGCCGCCACCCGGCATGGCGTCTATGGCATTGGTCATGATATTAAAAAAGGCTCTGGCCAGCCTGCCTGCATCCACGTGCAGTTGTATATTAAAATTCTGCGCGACCCGGATAATATCGACCTTGGAACGCAAAGCTTTCACAGAAACGAGATCGCAGGCTTCTTCTACGACCTCCTTCATATTATTCAGCTTCAATTCGGGCGGTAATTTATAAGCGCGATTTCGCACGCTATCTGTAAGGTCTTCCACGTTTTTAATATAGGAATTGATGTTTTGAATGGCCGACTCGACATGCTTAAACTCGATTTTATTCTCTTTTTCGCATTTGTGTAGCCATTGTGTTTCGCCAGCGATTTGCGTGGAAATATTTTTAATGTCGTGCACTAAGCCAGCGATGGCCTCTTCGATGGCGACTGCTTCCAAGGCATTTGAGAGCTTTAACTGTGTTCTTGTCAAATCAATCACCTGCTGAGTCTGTTTCTCGGCAACGCCGTAGAGGCGTTGCTTTTTAATGGCAAGGCCAGTTAAAGTCGATAAAATAGAAAAAATCGTTTGCTGCGTCTGGGAAAAAACCGGCGAATCGGGGCCTGCTATAGATAAGCAGCCCACAATTTCACCATCACTCATCAGGGGTATCGCATACTCAAAGCGCACTTCTTCCCAAATCGCAAAATATTGTTCATCGTTTTGCACGTCTGACACGATATACGGCTTTCCGGTTTTTAAAACGATGCCTGCAGCGCCTTCGCCATGAATGACATCAGGTGTGCGTAAGTTATGATTCTTCTGCGCTAAATTCCTTGGGAATACAAATTGCCAGGAATTCGACCTGACATCTTTCCAAACAATATACATTTTTTCATATCCGGTAATAAGCCGGGTCGTTTCGAGGATTTGCTCAAAAACGAATTCAGAGTCGATATGCGCCTCCAGACTTTGAACTGTATTGTTCAAGGCGAGAAAATAATCTTCATGGCGTTCAAGACTTTGGTAAAGCGGCCTGTTCTGTAACGCAATGCAGACCTGCGCCGACATGATTTCCAGCATTTTGATCTCACTATGTGTGAATTCATGCGGTTTCCGTAAGCATAAATTGATCACGCCCAGGACTTCCCCGCCAATCTGCAGTGGCAGCGAGATCATGGCCCCGATATTTAACTTTTGCGCTATTTCACGAGCGACAAATTCCGGGCATTCGACTTCATCAGTCACGTCACGAATCACCCTGGCCCGTCCGGTTTGCGCGACCGATCCAGCTACACCTTCCCCATAATTCAAGTCAAAATTTGCTACAATATCCGAGCTGAGTCCGAGCGCTTCGGCTATCTTCATTTTATTATCATGCTTGTCGAGCAAGAAGATGGAACAATTTTGCACCCCTTCAACAGAATCCACAAAAACCTGAAGAATCTTTGTGACAAAATCAGGGTGATTCGCATTTTCCGCAATCGCCTTGATGCTGATAAGCAGGTTGTCCAAAGCACTCTTTGCGTTATCTTGTTGCGCGATCGCATCGAAAAAGAGCTCTTTGGCGCGATGATAGTTTTTTTGGGCGTAATACCTGTTGGCGAGGCGCTCGGCAGTGAAAAAATCCCGAAAAATTTTTTCAAAGATTTGGTTCCTTAGCCGGTATGTGCCATCCCGGTGCGACAAGGCCCCAATGGAAACCAGGGTTTGCAGATCGGGATCGAACTTATAAGAGGAGATGGCGCCATTTCGCAAAGTTCGGATCAGACCTTCTATCAGACTCTTCTTCTTTTCTACTTGCTGAATAATCATCTCAACATTTGTTTCGCTCTCCCGGATAATGCTGTGGATAGCTTCTTCGCCGCTTTTTAAAGTGAATTCCGGGGGGACTTTGCGCAGGAAGGCCGTCTCGAGTATCTTATAACAAATTTTTTGGATGAGATAACCTGTCCCGGAAGTCATCTCATAGAGCAGGCGGGTAAAACCGTTTTGACAGGGCAATTCAAGATGCCCGGCCGCTTTGTTAATCATGTTTTCAACGTCTTCAAATAGGAAGTCTTCCAAAAATGTTTTGGTTGCATATTCGGAAAACGAAAGTCCGGTATCAAGGCAAAGCTCGTTGGGCGGCAGACAACCGGCTGCAATGAATTGGAATTTTGTGAGTGTCTTATCGGTATCCTGAGCCTGGAAGAGATTGATCAATTCCCTGAGAACGGTTTGAATGAAATCTCTCGGCGCGTTTTCGAGGCCGTCAAAAATAATGATAATTTTTTCATCATCCGTTAAATTCTTTCCAATTCTCGACAAAGTGTGTTGTAACGTTCCGTTTTCGAATTGGGATGAATCAGAGGCGGCAGCTTGAGTGGAGCTCGCTGTAATCTCTGCAAGTAACTTCACCAAGAGTACACGTTGCAATTCATCGAGTGTAAACTTTAGAAAATCCTCAGCTCGCACCAGGGTAAATCGCCAATCCGGATGGCGCTCTCCGGATTCATGTATCAAGCGCAATAAAAAGCTGGTCTTGCCCGTCTTTTTGGCACAACAGACAGAAAGCCATTGCCCGAATTTCAGGCTTGTGACTGCTTTTTCCAGGAGGACTCGCCTTTCGATAGCGACAAGATCATCCCGGCCCGGGTAAAGTGGCCGCTTATAAACAAAGGGGTTATTATACATGATGCATCACCGTGGATTTATTTTTTGATCGATTTTCATTTGTTGCCTCGAACGCTTGAAAATACCGATCACTTTATTAAAAGCGATTGGTTTGGTTAAATAGGCAAAGACCCCAAGTTGCCTGACCTGTTGCTCGATTTGACTGCTTGCTAAAGCCGTGAGGACAATGACTTTCAAGTTTGGATCGCAGTTTCCGATTTTTCCGGTGCGTATGAGCTGCAGCAATCGGAGACCTGCAGAGCGATGTTCAATCTTTTCTTCCACGCTTTTTCCTCGAGAAAACATAATGTCGAGAGATAACATGTCGAACTTTTCATGTTGTAATTTTTCAATAGCTTCATTTAGACTTTTAGCCAGCTCGCATTGAAAATCATATCTTTCTAAGCGTGAAAAATAGCTGTCTACGCCCCAAGGCTCATCTTCTACGAAAAGGACTTTGGTCATTTACTTTTCTCTCCCTTCGATATTTCGGTAGCGTTACTTTGAATGTGGTTTTATAATCCTGAAATTCCTTAATCTTTTGCGGGTTCTGCGTTATCGGGACGCTGCTGACGTTGATCTCGCCGCCATGGTGTTCAATAATTTCTTTACAAATTTTTAAGCCAAGCCCGGTGCCGGGAATATATCTGATTTTATCCTTGACTTCACTTCGGGTAAACCCTTTGAAAATGGCATTGAATTCATTTAGCGGAATTCCCATACCCCGGTCACTGATCTCTATGTTGATTTTTGTTCCGTCATCAAATCCAATGATATCGATGGATTGGTTATAATGTGAGTATTTTACAGCATTATCGATAATATTAGTAACGGCTTGCTCCATTTTAACACGATCAAATCTGAATTTGGGTAATTTCTTCACTTTATCACGAATGATAATATTAATTCCTCTCTCCATTGCGCGAAGCTTGTAGGCGTCAACACAGTCTTTGATAACATCCTGGATATGGCCGTCTTGAAAGTCGAATGCCATAGTTTTGCGAATCCGTTCATTCGCAAGTAAGGAATTGTTGACCTGCCGATTTGCACGATATATTTGTTCTTCAATGATGTTGACGAACCGGTCAATTTCTTTTTCATCTTTGTTGTGTTCCAGCGAATCCTTCAAACCGCCCAGTTGGGTCATGATGTTATGCATGGGGCTGCGAAATTCATGCGCGGTTTCGGCAATGTTCTCTTCTAGGCGGTCGATCGTGACCATATCCCTGATATTGCGAATCGCGATTGCCGATTGACTGGCAAAGGTTTCAAGCACTTTCATTCGTCTCTCCAACACAGCCTCTTCACCATAAACAAGATCCTGCCAGTCCGATAAATCAATCTGCAATGTACCGATCGGCTTATTCTTGACAGTCATAGGGATGACATATTGCGATTTGATCTGCAGTTCTCTTGCAAGCTTTCTATTCCAGCGAGGATCTTTCGTGCAGTTTTTGCATAGAATTGGTATTTTCGAATGGATAGCCTGAGCCAGGATGTTTTTTCCTATTAAAGTATAGAGAGACTCTGATAAAGGGATTTGTCTCCAATTGTCACCAAAGGCATGCTTCCCTTCAATTTTTCCAGAATCTTCATTGATTAAGGATAACATTCCTTTTGTATATCCGATTCTTTCCAAGCTTCTGAAAATGTGATTAATCACTTCCTCTTCTGTCGTGGAGTTGAGAATTTGAATACTCGCCTGATTCAGGGCGTCGAGCTGTTTTTCAAGGTCATTTCTCAGCGCAATATCGTCTTTCAAGCGATGCAATAGCTTGGTTTGCTCAATACCAACAGCAGCAAGATTAACGAGTTTTTGCAGAATGGCAATTTCCTCATCCGTTATCTGTGATTTAAACGATTTGTCATAACCGGTCTCGAGTGTTCCGATCACCTCACCTCGAGCTAAAATAGGAATGATGACCCGGACCAATTTGTCGTGGCCATGTTTTTCGAAGATGTCTTTATCCAACCGCTCGTCCCAACCGGCGAGATAAACATGCTCTTCATGCCGGACGACCCAAGCCTGAATATCTTTGCTGTCTAAAGAGTGCCACACAGATGAAAGGTACTCCTGTTCGACATTCTGGGCTTTTATCGGTCCAATTTTCTGCTTTTCTTTGTCGACGGCTGAAATGGTGGCATATTTATACCCGAGAATATCAACAACCGCTTCCATCAGGGTTTCATAAATACGGTCAATTTTTAAGTCTTTGCCGGTCGTTGATTGCTGAACTCTCTCGAATGCACGTAACCGCGTAATCACCTGGTTTTTTGAAGCTATGAGA
>JBHHWX010000407.1:0-5679 GCA_046756745.1 bacterium
AGCCCGTTGGCGCGGACTCTTCCTATTTCCAGTCTGTCTCACTGCGACAAAGTAAGGTATCTCCTGAATCGCAGCTTAGCATTGAGATTGACGGCGAGATGATTCCATTAAAATATGGCGAAGATTTTTTGGTTGTCAGCGCTCCGGATCATGAAGTTGAATTCGAGTCCGACCTGATTTTTACGGGATTTGGCATTCAAGCGCCCGAATATCATTACGATGATTTCGAAAATGTCGATGTTGCGGGCAAAGTGACCCTCTATCTGACCGGCGAGCCGGAATCCGGGGATGCAGATTATTTTAAAGGTCAGGCTTCTTCCAAATACACTAACGGCCGGGTCAAAAGAAATATTGCACGCTCCTTGAACGCTCGAGCGACCATTGGCATCGCTCGAACCCAGTTATTGCAGCAAATGAGTTGGAATATGTTTAGGAAGTTTTACACAAGCGCCCGAGTCACTTTATCAAACCGGTCAACGCAACGCCAGGCGAGATTGCCGGCTTTGTTTCTCCATCCGAATATTGGCAAGATATTGTTTTCAAATACACAGATGAATTTTGAAGGCATCGAACAGGCAGCAGCGCAGGACAGCTTAACCTCTTTCGCAATGAATCGAAAAGTCAGGATTAAAGCCCGCCTTGAAGAAAAACAGATTGAAGATCGCAACGTAGTGGCTTTGCTCGAAGGTTCGGACCCGGAGCTGAAGTCAGAAGTTGTGGTTTTTTCGGCTCATTATGATCACGTCGGCATCGGCGCCACTGTGGACGGTGACTCGGTCTATAACGGCGCCGCGGATAATGCCTCGGGAATCGCCGGCTTATTAGAACTTGCCGAGGCGTTTTCTACATGTCCGGACCCGCCAAAGCGCTCGCTGCTCTTTCTTGCCGTTACTGCCGAAGAAAAGGGACTGCTCGGCTCCGAGTACTATGTTGAGAACCCGATTTTCCCGTTATCGAAGACCGCGGCTAATTTTAATTTTGATATGATAGGTTGGGGTGATACAACCGGAATTGTCGTGTATGGCGCCGAGCGCAGTAGTCTTGGCGAGGATATTCACGAAGCAGCGGATAAAATCGGTCTTAAAATCTTACCGGATGAATTGCCCGAACAGCGTATTTTTTATCGAAGCGATCATTACAACTTTGCCCGAAAAGGCATCCCGACAGTTTTTCCTTCGTTTGGGTTGGCTAGGGAAAGTTTTCCCGATTTTGAAGCCTACTATCACACCCCCTCCGACGATGTGAATTTGCCCTTTAACTACAATTACATGAAAAAACACGTCCAAGTCGTGTACTTGGCAGGGCTCAAAGTCGCCAACGTTGAGGAACCTCCGAAATGGAATCCCGGGGATGAGTTTGGAAAAATTGCACGCAGCAGTGACGAGTAGATAATCCTAGCGCGGCAGCGCCGCAACCAAATAATTCATTTAGCTACGGATTTACACTGATTGACACGGACAACAGATGCCCGAAGAGAAAAGTTCACTTCAAATACTTTAGATTTTAAAAATCCGTGTTTTATCCGTACTACAAGCCGACAACATTGTGTTTTTTTAGTAAAGTTTTGGTGGACCAAATTATGGCAAAATGATTGACTGGGAAAACAATATAGATAACTCAGAGCGTCGAAGTCAATGCCATCTCGGATGAAGATTTTTTCGTTTCCTTGCCGGTTTATTCGGTTCGCGTCGTTAAAGGCTATGCAATGGAGCAATTTTTAACCATGATAGAATCATCTTTAAAACGATTTTCCCTTAACTTCGATTTTAAATCATTTTGCCATAAAATTATTTTGCCTTTTGATCTTTAAACTGTTGTCGGCTTGTCCTATAGAGAAAATATTCAGGCTTTTAGCCTTGCATATTATGCTATTTCTATTTATTTTAATTTTACGTTTCAGGGTTCATTAAAGAAGAAAGGAGTCACTATGGCAAAGTTATGGGATGATATCGCAAAGACTATCCGGGAGGGCGTTGACACGGTTGTCGAAAAAACAGAAGAATTGACGAAAATAGGTCGAATCAAAGTCGATATTTTTAATATTAAAAGAAATATTGACAGAAATTTTTCAGAAATGGGCGGACGGGTCTACCATCTTCTGGTTGAAGAGAAGCAGACTCAGATTTCCAAAGATAAAGAAGTGAAAGAGCTTGTGGATTGTGTAAAAATTTTAGAGAACGAGCTTCGTGAAAAAAAATCGGATTTAGCAAAAATACGAAGCAAAGAGGAGGACACAAAACCGGCGCCGGCGCCAAAGAAGTCGAAAAGCACATCGACGTCTCGGGCAAAGTCAACAAAAGCCGGAAGGTCGAGCACAAAAAAAACCTCGGAACCCGCCAAAGCGTAAGATTGTAACCACGCACATGGAACCCAGGTTCATTCAAACCCGGCGTCGGTTGGTTTTCTGTTTCGTGCTGAAATCTTATTTCATTGCTATCGCTCTTCCTTCTCTATCTGCACAAATCCATTTCGACTCCGAATCTAACATTCTTGACCCACCATCCTTGAGCGAGACCATTTCAGTCGTCGCTGTGGGGGATGTGATGTTAGGTTCGTGGGTTTTAGAGAGTCTCAAAGCCAATGGGGTTTTGTATCCGTTTGCAGCGGCAAAACCGTATATTCAAAGCGCGGATATTGCTATCGCAAATTTGGAGGCGCCTTTTACGGAAGCAGAGGCGCCTTTTCCAAAAAGATTTAATTTCAAAGTCCCCCCGGCTTATGCGATCGGCATTAAGCGCGCCGGCTTTGATGTGGTCACATTAGCGAATAATCATACCATGGATTTTGGGGAGGCCGGTCTGCAAGAGACGATTGAAACCCTCGATAAAATTGGTGTTGAACATTGCGGCGCCGGCGCGAATTTTGAACAGGCCCATCGTCCGGCTGTCATGGACGTAGGGGGGAAAAAGGTCGCTTTCTTCGGCTACTCCATGACTTTCCCGACGGAATTTTACGCGAAAGAAGATAGCGGAGGGACAGCGTACCCGGAGCCTGAGCTTATGCAAACGAATTTGGCAGCCTTTGAGAAAACAGTCGATTTCACCGTCGTTTCGTTCCATTGGAGCGCCGAAAAGCTGCAAATACCCAAAGAGTATCAAATTCATTATGCGCACTTAGCCATCGATAGCGGCGCGGATTTAGTTTTAGGACACCATCCCCATGTTTTGCAGGGACTGGAACTTTATAAAAATCGTCTCATCGCATACAGCCTTGGAAACTTTGCTTTTGGTTCGTACAGCCGTCATGCTGTCGACAGCATCATGCTCAAAGTCCATTTGAACGATCAGGGCTTGATCTACGCACAATGTGTTCCTGTTAATGTCGATAACCGGGAGGTTGAATTTCAACCGCAGATGATGCATGGCGCTCGTTCTGCTGAGGTGCTTTCTAAGTTGAACGAAATGAGTTTACACTTAAATGGGGGACGGGACATTATCAGAGGCAGGGGGTTCATTTTAGGCGATTGGGAGGGTTTTTACGGTGACTGGCTGCTACGTATGGCAACCCAGTCTTATTGGGGAATCCCTTTCAAAGCCCCATTGTTAACGGAGGGAAAGCACGCTTCGGAATCTACACACTAATTGATCTCTCTTCACATTTAAATATTTCACTTTGGAAATGGAACTAAAAGTCCATGACCAGGAAATTCTTCTGCAGAAATTGTGGAAAAGCCAAAAGCTTTCCCAAGAGCTGCACACGACCACGGGGCAAAAGATAGAAGTCCTTTTTGCCGGTCGTGAAAATCTGGATTCCGGCCCTGATTTTAAAGATGCGGTCATTAAAATCGATGACCAAATCTTAAAAGGCGATATTGAAGTGCATTTGCAGGAATCGGGTTGGTACGACCACGGTCACCATCAAGACCCGCGCTACAATCAGGTTGTTTTGCATCTCATCTCTGAGCCCACTGAGAAGGATTCCCTCATTACACGTGAAGACGGTGTTCGAGTCGTTCAATTGCAGATCGAATCTGCGGAGCTCAAGTCTACCTTGTGGAAATCCAAGCGTGAAGAGAAGTCTCCTTCCCATCTATCCCCAAAGATTGTGGAAAGCTGTCCCCTGAGTCAGGAGGAACCTCGAAAAATTCTGGCAACAGTCGAAGGCGCCGGTTATTTTCGATTTTTACAGAAAGTCGAGCAAATGCGCGAAGGTTCTTCTTCTCATTCGTGGGATCATTTAATATACAAAAAAATATGTGAATCGTTAGGATATTCAAAGAACCAAAAACCTTTCCGAAAGTTAGCCGATGCTCTTCCCTATGAACAGGTTCGAAGTGAAATGCAGTGGAGTGAAGCTGAGCTTGCGAAAAAGAAATCAGCAGCGCTACTATACGGAGCTGCCGGTTTACTACCCCATCAATCTCAAATTCAACTTCCCATTTTGGATGCGGAGGTTTTAGATTACATTGCGCCTTTAGAATATCTCTGGAACCAAATTTCGCATCGCTTGAAGATGAAACCCATGATGGCTCAAGAGTGGCAATTTTTCCGGCTGCGACCACAGAATTTCCCGACTCGAAGAATTGCAGGTGTCGTGGATTTACTGGTTCGCTTTCACCGCGAGGGCTTTCTGCAAGGCTTCCTGAAAATTGTTCAGGGAGAATCGAAAAGCCTGGATAAAATTGTGGGTGAATTAGAAAGTGTCCTTATTGTTAAAGAGGTGGGATTTTGGAGTCACCACTACCAGTTTCACGACACAAAACGTCCCAATAGACAGGAGCCGACGCTCATCGGGAAAGATCGAGCCCGTGAGATAATTGTTAATGCGATTCTGCCGGTTTTATATTTATACAGCCAAGAGTCCCGGGAAGGGGTTCTGGCAAACCGCATTCGTGAGCTGATGACCCGCTACCCCAAATTGCCAGCAAATTCAATCACGCGAACGATGAAAAATCAATTGTTTCGGTTCAACAAACAGAAATCGCGTGCCATTAAATCTGCTGTTCAGCAACAGGGCTTAATTGAATTATTTAAGATGTATTGTAAACCGTTAAGATGTACGGAATGTTTGAGAATTGTTGATGAGACAAACGTAAGTGATTAAGCCTCAACTTCATTCTTTTCGATGATCCCCTGCAGGACAATACGATACTCACCTGTGTCATGATTGACGCTTTCCAAAAGGGCTTTACATTGAGAGGAGCTGGCTAACATTTCCCGGAGATACTCCTTTAATTTTTCACATGATAGCTCCCTGGCGTTAATGACTTCAAAATCTTCCACAGATTTTTCCATAATTTTACAATCCCTTGTTTGCGTTGAAAAAATGTTTCTCTCGGCTTTATTATCGGGACTTTGAAAGCTTCTCTAAAGAATTTATTTTTATTTCATTCGTTCGCGTTTGACCGAAAACTCGTTCGATCTGTCATCCCGGCAATTTTTTGTGCCGGAATCCCCTGGTGTTAAGCAGGAGATTCCTGCTAACAGCATGCGGGAATGACAGGCAAAGGCCGTTTTCGTTTAGACACTAGTTCGCAAAAAAATCGGCTCAAAGCTTGATTTTATAAATAATGTTTTTTATTTTGTTACAATTCTATTTCACAAATGTCAGACTCCTAAAATATACTGAGCTCAATCTTCCACCGCCATCTTCTATAATCGCGAAATAGAACATCTTTTTAAGATTGAATAATATCTATCGGAGGGACTGATGGTCGGTTCTATGACTCGAATTTTATCG
>JBHHWX010000408.1:0-5667 GCA_046756745.1 bacterium
TCGGCAAATTTACCCATGCAGACGTTGGGCAGATGCACATGTACCTGAACTACGCCAGTGAACACTGGATTCTTCCGGACGAGAATCCGCCTGTCGGCCTCATCCTGTGTGCGGAAAAGGATAACGCTGTCGCCAGGTATGCGCTGGAAGGGCTGCCCAATAAGGTGCTCGCTTCCGAATACAAACTGGCCTTGCCGGATGAAAGGCAACTCATCGCAGAGCTCAACAAGACCCGGCGGATGCTGGAGGCAAGACGATTGAAGAGGAAGCCATGAAAGGCATGAAAAACGGGGCATAAGAGTGAGGATATGCAATAGGCAGTAAGCAGCAGTAAGCAGTAAGCAGTAAGGCAATAGGCAGTAGGCAGTAGGCAGTAGGCAAGCAAGCAATTCAGAAAGTTTTTAAGCTGGCGATGGAGATTTATCAGATTAGTAAGACATTTCCTAAAGAAGAGTTGTATTCTCTAACTACTCAAATAAGGAAGTCTTCTCGCTCAGTATGTTCAAGTATTGCTGAAGGATACCGTAAGCGTCAGTACGAAGCACACTTTGTCAGCAAAATTTCTGACGCAGACATGGAGAATAGTGAGACACAAGTCTGGTTGGATTTCGCTCTCGCCTGCGAGTTTATTTCAAAAGAAATTTATGCGGATTGACAAACAAATCCAACGAAGTGGGTAGAATGTTAAATCACATGATTCAACACCCTGAGAAATATCAAAGAAGATAGTGACCTAAGAAATTGCCAACTGCTTACTGCCTACTGCCTACTGTCAACTGTTTACTGCCTCCTGTCCTTTCCTCTTGCAAAATTCTCCGATTTTCACTACACTCCTTCAACTAAGCACGGGACGCGAAAAAAGATGAAAAACCCTTTCATCGCTGGAAATTGGGTGCGCGGCGAAAACTTTTTCGGCAGGAAAAAACTCATCGAAGAAATTCTCGAAGGACACAGAAACTATCTGTGGATTGCCGGTACCCGGCGATTTGGAAAAACCTCTTTTTTAAAACAGCTCGAATTGTTAACCCAAAGCGGCCCCTACGCGAAAAAATATATTTCGTTGTTTTGGGATATGCAAGGCAGCCAGAATCTCGATGGTCTGCAAGAGTCGCTGCTCGAAAGCGTCGAGGATGGGGAGGAGCGTTTTGAGAATATCGATGTCGCTATCGATGAGTTGGAAGATAAAGATGTTTTTGGTATCTTACGAATCCTCAAGCGCAAGGCTAAAGAAGCGAAGCTGAACCTGATGTTGTTGTGCGATGAAGTCGAAGAGCTCATCAACATTGAAAAAAACAACCCCGAAGTTTTGCCGAAGCTGAGACGGTTTTTCCAGCGCGGCGATAACGTTTTTACTATCCTCACCGCAACCAAGCGGCTGAGCGTTCTCGAACACACCTCCATCCCGAATACCTCGCCGTTTTTATACGGCTTTGTGCCGCCGGTCTATTTGGGCCGTTTGGAAAATGACGAGGCGCTGCGCTTGATCCAGCAGTGGGATTTTAACGAGGAGCAGACTTCGGAAATCTTAGAAAAGACCGACAACCACCCCTATCTCATGCAATTGATTTGCCGGCGTTTGATCGAAACCAACGACCTGAAAAAGGTTATCGACGAGGTCAGTCACGACGATATGATCCGGCACTTTTTTTCCGTCGATTTTCAGTACCTGCAAAACGAGGACAAAGAAATACTGCGTCACTTGCAGCAAAACCAAACCCTGTCTCTCGAAAAAATACAATCTTCGAGCGGCCTGCCCGAGCAAAAACTCGAACAACGGCTCTACGAATTGGTCAACTCCGGCACGGTTTATCAAATCGCCGGGGAATATAAAATTGCGAATTATTTTTTTTGGAAATGGCTGGAACGCGAGAAAGAACATCTTTATGACGACGCGAGGTCCAAACGAATCTGGCCGACCCAAAAAGAAGAAACCACACCATTAGCCGGGCGGTTACCGAAAATTGGAGAAAGGCTCGCCGATCACGAGATTCTCGAAAAGATCGGCGCCGGAGGCATGGGCGTGGTGTTCAAAGGTCGAGACGTACAATTAGACCGGATTGTTGCCCTCAAAGTGCTCTCACCGGATTTGATAGCGGACCCCGATTTTAAGAAGCGATTCCTTTTAGAGGCTCGGGCCGCCTCCTCTCTGAGCCATCCTAACATCTGTACGGTTTTCCGCATTGGCGAGGATCGGGGGGTTCATTTCATTTCAATGGAATATGTGGATGGGGAAACCCTATTAATCTGGAATGAAAATTCCGCACACCCTTTTACTGAAAAAATACGGGTGAGCATCGATGCGGTGAAAGCATTGGCGCATGCCCATCAAAACGGCATTATCCATCGCGACGTCAAACCGGAAAACATCATGGTGTCGCTGGAAGGCGCGGTGAAAGTGATGGATTTTGGTTTGGCAAAGATGTCAAAAAAAACAGAGAATCTCACCAAATCGGGAACGACGTTGGGCACGTTAGCCTACATGTCGCCGGAACAGGCCAGCGGTTTGCCCCTGGATGTGCGCTCTGATATTTTTTCATTTGGGGTTGTTCTTTATGAGTTATTTACCGGGAAACAGCCTTTTACTGCCGAGTACGAGCTTTCCGTGCTCTACGCTATAATAAACGAGGAGCCGGAGCCTTTACTCGAGGTCAATCCCGAGCTGCCGGTGGATTTGGAGAAGATTGTTCACAAAACTCTGCAGAAAGAAAAAGAGGCGCGCTATCAAAGCATGGAGGAATTGAAAAAAGATTTGGAACAGATTTTAACATGATTCGAGTCTCCAACCTTTGTAAATCTTACGGCGGACAGGATTTGTTCTCGGATGTAACTTTTACGGTCAATCCCAGAGAACGGGTCGGTCTGGTAGGCAGAAACGGTCACGGTAAAACCACACTTTTTCGACTCATTCTCGGACAGGAAATTCCCGATTCAGGAAGGATCATCATTCCAAAGAATGTCCGGCTTGGTTATCTTAAACAACATCTCAATTTTACGCAGCCGACCATCCTGCAAGAAACCTGTCTTGGATTACCTGAGGGGCAGAAGCACGACGCCTGGCGCGCGGAGAAAATTCTGCACGGCCTGGGTTTTACTTCTGAAGATATGAACAGACCTCCGGCGCAATTCTCGGGCGGTTTCCAAGTGAGATTGAATTTGGCTCAGGTCCTGGTCTCCGACCCTGATGTTCTGCTTTTGGATGAGCCGACGAATTATCTCGACATCATTTCCATTCGTTGGCTGACACGTTTCCTGCAGTCGTGGAAGGATGCGCTGATGCTCATTACCCATGACCGCGGTTTTATGGATAGCGTCACCACGCACACTCTTGGAATTCACCGCACGCGTATTCGAAAAATCCAGGGATCGACAGAAAAGCTTTACGAGCAAATTGCTTCGGAGGAAGAAATCTATGAAAAGACCCGGCTCAATGATGAAAAGCGCAGAAAAGAAGTCGAGCAATTTATCCGTCGGTTCCGGGCCAAAGCCCGCCTGGCAAACATGGTACAGTCTAGAGTGAAAACCTTGGCCAAGAAACAAAAACAGGAGAAATTGCAAAAAATTGAAACGCTTGATTTCTCGTTCAGCTCTGCACATTTCCCAGCGAAAGTCATGATGGAGGTAACAGACATTTCGTATCGCTACTCCGAGACCGATAAAAATCTTTTCGAAAATCTCAATTTCACCCTAACCAAAAATGACCGCATCTGCGTTGTTGGCCAGAACGGAAAAGGGAAGACCACCTTGCTCAAAGTTTTGGCCGGTGTGTTGCAGCCCCGCACCGGAAGCGTCAAATACCACTCTTTGCTGCAGGTGGGCTACTTTGAGCAGACAAACACGGCTGCGCTCGACCCAAACAAAACGATCGAGGAGGAGATATTTTATTCTTCGGAAACGTGTTTGAGGCAAAAAGCTCGCGAAGTCGCGGGGGCGATGATGTTCAGCGGCGACCTGGCATTGAAAAAAATCTCCGTTCTCTCCGGGGGCGAAAAAAGCCGGGTTTTGCTCGGTAAGCTGCTGGTCTCCCCTTTTCATCTTCTTTTGCTCGACGAGCCGACAAATCACTTGGACATGGAATCGTGTGACTCCTTGATGGCGGCTATCGATGCCTTTGACGGCGCCGTGGTCCTGATCACTCACAATGAAATGTTCCTACATACGCTGGCAAACCGTTTTATCGTGTTCGACCGTGGCAAGCAGTTTTTGTACGAAGGCTGTTATCAGAATTTTCTCGATGATATTGGTTGGGAAAGCGATGCGACCCTCGCATCCGGGAATGCTCGCAACCAACCGGTAAAGCCTGATCACAGCAAGCCCGTGGACAAAAAGTTTCGCAGAAAGCAAAAGGCCGAGCTCATCCAACAAAAGTCACAGACGCTGAAACCGCTCGAATCCCGGATCGCCGAGCTTGAAAAAACCATTATCTCTGTGGAAAAGGAAATAAGCCAGACAACGGACGCCCTGATTCAAGCGTCGAAAACCGGCGACCGGGCGGGCATTGCAGATCTGGCCAAAAAAGAGCGCGAGCTTCGATCTCAAAGCGACCGGCTCTACAACGATCTCGATGCGGTAACACGGGAGTTTGAACAGAAATCTCAGGAGTTTGAGCGGCTGCTCGCGGGTTTATGAGGCGGGTACTCCTAAGACATTGCCCACGAAATTCGATTCTTTTTTTTCCTTTGTCCCCTGTTAAATGTTAACGATTATCGTATTTTATCGAAGCAGACTCATTTTCAACACCTGCGAAAATTCACCTGCATGAATCTGGTAAAGATAGACGCCGCTGGCGACGTCATTTCCACGATTATCCTTTCCGTTCCACCGCACACCGTGATAGCCTGCTTCATAGGGACTATTCACCAGAGTACGAATCTCCTCTCCGATGACGTTAAATATCCGCACAACCACATGACTCGCCTCAGGAATCTGGAAACGAATTTCCGTTTGCGGATTAAACGGATTTGGGTAATTTTGCTCGAGTGAGAATGACCGGGGCAGGTCCACGGACGTATTAATATTCGACTCTTCGGCCACCGCACTACTGATTTTGGCGAGCATGACCGGCGCAGTGAAAGGACGAACCATTGGCTGCGCCGCTATAATACATTTTGTATTCTCCATTTGCAAAAACGACGCAGACGTCATTGATATTTCCATCCCATCCCCCTACAGTCCTTGTAAGAACTGGATTGCCAGCATATTTTGTCCAATTCTTACCATCAGTGGAAGTTGCATAACCTATTTCTTCTACGTCTGGGTGATAACCCGTATACCACATTTGAAAAATCGAACCATCAAATAGTACCGTTGCTCCACTCACTCCAACACCATCCCAGGCATCCGGGCCTGGTCCCAAAATTGGATTGCCGGAATATTTTGTCAGATTAGTTTGTGAAACTAAGCGCGTCGATAAAAGTGGTATCACGACTATACAGGTCAGCAGAGAAATAAACCGTTTCATTTTCTTCTTCCTCATTTTGGCTTGGGTGGTTTCTCCGTGAGGCGTTCCGGGCAGGAGTCCCCTGATTTTTAATTGTTAATTGTTAGGATTATTAGTTAGTGTCTGATCGAAAACTCTTTAAAATGCTCAAGCACCCGTCCCCGGGTGCGTTTGGCGCTTTGTAAAAACAATTGATTACGACGCCCCGAGGACGGGGCTTAGAGCTTATT
>JBHHWX010000409.1:0-5647 GCA_046756745.1 bacterium
GATTGCACAAATGCATCATCAGTAGGATTGGTCGTGATTTGACTCTGAGCAAAGGCTACGCCTGATAGCCCTCCCACGAAAACCGGTATAACAACAAGCATTAAGATTGTACGTCTCATGAGAACCATCTCCTCAAAACTACGGTGGACGTGCATGATGATAATGAGAGGAGGAAAGGAGCTACAAGTTGTCTCAAGGATTTGGACATGCAATGAGACCTAAGCCGGCCCCCCTGAATTACATTACCATATATTAATATATGATACCTTAAATATTGTTCATATCATCTTAACTGGAAACATTTTGCGTAAAAATGTTCGCAATAAACAAAGCCTTGCATTGTATAGTACCCTCAGCGGATAGGATTGTCCCCCAGTACAAGAAATTTCAAATAGAAATGTAGTGATAACCGATCTCAGTTGCCCAAATAGGCGACCCCAAACAATTTTCTTGACTTTTTACAAAAAATTCATTTACTTTTGATACTTGGCTCGTTTTAGGGGAGGGCGCCGAATCATGAGCAATACCCATAATCTATCCCTGTTACCCGTGTTTCCCAAGAATTTTTTCCCACCCCACCCCAAATTACTTGTCTAAAGATAAGTCATCGGTTCTTAAGGAATCGTTAATTTACGGTTAAAAAAGATTAATGTGTATTAAATTTTGTTAATGTTTTTTTGGTATACGTCACATTTTTTCTGCAAATTTCGGGTCTATGTTCTATACTATATTAAAGATAAGCATTATTCGAAAAAGTATTTTTGTTCAAAAGCCAAGTATCTCTAATGAATCGAGAAATTGATGAGAATCCTGATCGTTGAAGACGAAGCGCATGTTGCTCATCTTATCAGGAAGGGACTAAAGGAAGCAGGTCATGTCTCTGATGTGGCCACCGATACAGACGATGGTGATTATTTGGTAGGGGTCAATGATTATGATATTATTTTATTAGATTGGCTGCTTCCCGGTAAGAGCGGTTTGGAGATGTGCAGAGAGTGGCGCGAGCAGGGTTTGCATACCCCTGTGATTATGTTAACCTGCAAAGACCGCACGAGTGACATCTCTTCTGCTTTGGATAACGGCGCTGACGATTACATTACCAAGCCGTTTTCGTTTACAGAATTGCTGGCGCGTATGAGGGCGGTTCTCCGGCGTGCGCAAAAAACCGCCGATACGGATCTCAAGTTGGACGACTTGATGGTAAACTTCGGAAGAAGGGAGGTCATTCGCGGCGGTCGCAAACTCTTTCTTTCCAGTCGCGAGTTTTCTTTATTGGAATATCTGCTGCGAAATGCCGGAAAAGTCGTCACGAAAACGGAAATCTCAGAACATGTCTGGGGAGTGCTTTTCGACACCAATACCAACATTGTTGAAGTCTATGTCAGTCATTTACGCAACAAATTAAATTGTGGCTCGCAACGTCCGCTGATTCATACCGTACGAGGCGTCGGATATATGATGAAAATGCTGGACTCGTGAAGCCGGACGTTAGGGGCATGAGCTTACATAGTGTCTGAACGAAAACGATCCATATAGCTGTCTTTGCGAGGCGTTTTTGCCGAAGCAATTTCATGCCGTGCCTAATAATGAGATTGCTTCGCTGAGAAGCGCTCGCAAAGACATTAAAAATCGAGTTTTCGGTCAATCACTACATAATAAGTTTAGTAAAGCCTGAATCATTCAGGGTAGAGCATGAAATTTACAAAAAGTGGACGAAAACAAACCTGTCATTTATGCTGTGTTATCTTTGGAATAACGCTGATAGCAATTTTGATACCGGCATCCGCGCGCGCACAGTTCGTCGTTGTTGTTCCGGAGAAAAGTCCTGTTGATAGTCTTTCATTAAACGAGCTTAGAATGGTTTTCAAAGGGTTTTCAATAGATACCGACCAGAAAACTCCGTTCCGGATTGTAGATTTTGATCCTGTTAGCAATGATTATTACAATGTACTGTACGGAGCCGGCGCCGATACCATGGCGAAATATTGGCTGCGGTTGATTTTTACAAGTAATCGAGTTTTGCCTCCAAAAAACTTTTCGAATGCTCATAAGTTGAAAACATTCATTGAAACTCATGATGACGCCATTGGCTTTTTACCCTTGTCTCTATTCGAGAAGATCAAAGGCACCGGTATTCGAGCTCTTATCATCAATGGCCGTAGTTATCATAGCGAATTATACCTTCTAACGCAAGACCTCTCACTGCCTAGCGGTCTCTCCCGGCAATGAAGCTCACCCTTAGATATCTTCCAATTCGTTGGAAAATCATCATACCGGTATCCTTAGTCCTGGTTTGCATGGTTTTATGGATTTATTATTATCTCCTGAACAACTATGAACAAACGCTTCTTGAAACCCGTGAAAACGAAGCGGAGCTGATGACAAATCTGTTCAGCGCTGCCGTTTCCGATGTGTTCTCTATGCATAATTATCATCGCATCCAACAGTTATTAGAGGAGGTACAACATGATAGCTGTATCGTGAGTGTTATCATATTTGATAACAATGGGAAGGAAATTTCCAGGTATGGTCTTCGAGACAGGGTCTTCGGAGACGATTTACTAAATTGGGATTCTCGATTTACTCCCGACAAAAGCGCTCTGATCCTCAAGAAAGCCATTCTGGACGAAGAGGAAAAGAAAATCGGTGAGTGCGTACTTTTCTATAGCTTAGATAATCTAAATCAGACAATGAAAAATATCCGGATATTGACGATAGCCATTTCAGCATGTTTATTTCTGGTGGGTTTCGTGATTACCATTGAAATTTCCAGACGCATCACCTATTCAATTTCCCGGCTTGACGACCAAATGCACGAGGTGATCGACAAAGGTAAGTATGTGAGTCATGTGCACGTCTCCTCTCGTGATGAAGTGGGGAAGCTTGCGGATGCCTTTAACACCATGATGGACGAGATTCGTTTACGCCACCAGCGCATGCTCGAATTACAAGATAAGGCTAGAGCGTTAAATAGAAAGCTTTATAAAAATAATTTAACCAAATCGCTGTTTATCGAGGATGCTTCTCATTACCTGAGAACGCCGCTGGCCATTATCGAAGGTGAGCTTGAAATTGCCTTAATGCGTCAGAGGACATTCCAAGAATATCAAAGAGTTTTGCGCAGTGTACAGGACGAAACCTTCCGCCTCAACAAAATCGTCGATAACCTCCTCTCACTCGCCAGCGCTGACAGCGGTAAGATCGTTTCGGAAAAAAAAGCTATCGACTTCGCTGCGATTTGTAAGAAGCAGATTACAAGAACGATGAATATCGCTTTGAATAAGAAGATCGCTTTAAATTACGCACTCAAGGAGAATTGTGTGGTGAGCGGCGATTCCAGCCGTCTTGCAGAACTGACGTATAACCTGCTGGAGAACGCTATTTTTTATACCCCAAATGGCAATTCCATAAATATCAACCTCTCCAGAGACAACGGCTGGATTTGCCTTGATGTTTCCGATTCTGGCATTGGTATTGAACAAGAGGAAATCGAAAAAATTTTCACCCGCTTCTATCGCGGTAAAAACGCAAGGAATCAAGCGAAGGGCAGCGGTCTTGGACTGGCGATCTGTGATAGTATTGTGAAAGCACACAAGGGTACAATGCGGGTAACCAGTACCCCCGGAATAGGCAGTACATTTGAAGTGAGATTAAAGGCTTTGTGACGTTGTGTTGAAATAATTTATATGTTTGAACGAGCCCTAAATCTATCTATCTTACGCTGTCGTGTTGATCATATTATTTCATGACTTCATTCATCGTTTGTACTAATTCTGAAATGTTAAATGGTTTAGAAAGGATTGCGCTAAAGCCGTATTGTTGGTAGTCGGACGCAGCCACATTGGCGTAGGCTCCGCTGCACACGATCGCTTTGACATGAGGGTCCAGTTGCTTCAGTTTTTTCATGGCTCTTTTCCCGTCCATTCCATGCAAGATCTCTAAATCCATGATGACAGCATCAAACGATTTTCCTGATTCTTCGGCTGTTCTGTAAAGCGCAATTGTTTCTTCGCCATTCTTAGCGCAAGACACTTCAAAGCCGATGATATTAAGCATTCTCTTCGCAATATCTCTCATCTTTTCTTCATCATCCATTACCAGAACTCTCCCGTTACCTTCGCACGCATTTTCTTTTGCTCTTTTTCCTAACATGAGTTATCGCCTCCACAGTTCATCGTTTGAGTAAAATTCACTCGGCGCTGGTGCTAACAAAAAGAGACGTTCCGGCCGGATGACTTCGGTTTGATTTGGTTTTCGGTTTCATCGATCTCACGCAGCCGCTTCAATCGGGTGCCCATGATTCGGTTCTGCTGCAAAACCCGTGGAAAAAGCCAGCCGCATACGCAGCAAACCCATAAAATGTTCTGAAACGGTTTGGAGTATCTTCACGCGCGAATCAGGGTCGTCAATCCATTTGACCGGAATTTCAAACACGCGGAAACCGTGATGGTCTGCAAGCAGAAGCAGCTCCGCATCAAAGAACCATCCTTGATTTTCTATCAGCGGCACCAGGGTTTGCACTGCTTGGCGGCTGACGGCTTTAAAACCACACTGGGAATCTGTGAAGCTGCAATGAAAGAAGAACTTGATCAGACGGATATAACCTCGTGACAAGATTTCCCGCTTAAGCCCTCGCGTCACTTTAGCGCCTTTTTTATAGCGAGATCCGCACACAATGTCGGCATGACCGCTTGCAATGGCGTCAATCATCGGCAAGAAGCCGTTTAAGTCAGTGGACAGATCGACGTCCATATAACTCACGATATCGGCTTGGCTGCCCAGCCAGGTGGCTCGCAATGCCCGGCCCCGGCCTTTATATGGGATGCGTTTATAAGCAACGCGTGGATATTGTTCTACAAGAGCCATGGCCACATCAAGCGTAGAATCGATCGAGGCATTGTCGGCAATCACAATACGCCAGTCGTAACAGCAGCGTTTATTCAAAAAATCACTTAACGCGGCGACACTCTTCGCCAAAACTTTTTCTTCGTTATAAACGGGAATGACCACATCGACCCGAATACCGGATTTCTCAAAGTTATGATTTTCTCCGTGCATGATGCCCTCCTTTTTCATTTTCTGAGACCTCGAAAACGGAATCTTCTTCAAGAACATTCGCTGTTAATTTATTAAAGACGCTGACCCTTCGACGCTCCCCGAAAAAGCAGGGACAGGCTAGGCAGGATATTTTCATCATACAGGTCAGCGTCTCATTCTATGGGTCTATCGTTTACGAATACGCCGTGCTTGTGTAACGCTATTGCTTGGGGGTGGGCCCCAGGCGTCGACGTCATCACCCACCTCAAATTCGTTCAGGTCTATGTTATGACCATCGTCGTCTTCTAATAGTGTCTCACTGGTTACGACAAATTTGATGCCTTGCACGGTGACTTCTCCATCTTTCGCACCGTTAATGACGAGAATTGTAATTGCACCTCGTACATGAATCTCCGGTGAAGCGGTCGGAGACGGACTCGGACTTGCCGAGGGTGAAGGACTCGCAGTCGGCGACGGACTCGGACTTGCCGAGGGTGAAGGACTCGGACTTGCCGAGGGTGAAGGACTCGCGGTCGGAGACGGACTCGGGCTTGACGAGGGTGAAGGACTCGCGGTCGGAGACGGACTCGGACTTGCCGAGGGTGAAGGA
>JBHHWX010000410.1:0-5625 GCA_046756745.1 bacterium
CACATACAATTCCCCCCAAGGGTTCTTTAGTCACGGCTAATGACGGCAGCCTGACTTCTGGCATATTCAATACATATAATGGTTCAGCCCTGAGTGCCGGAGACCATTATCTGATAGTCGAGCGATTCTTCGATGACGACAGCATCAGGGTGTGGCAACCATTAGGAGATGATACTCCAATAAAATTGAATCGGCAATTGATAGATACTGGTGCAATTCTTCATTGTTATGGCTTTGCCGAAAATACCATTTTTGAAGTTCCCGTGCAAGTGGACAGCCAATACGTGGCGTTCACATGGAACAGAGATCACAACAGTAAAAAGGTGAGCCGTTATGTTGTAACAGCCGGGCCCCTCTATTTAACCTCACCGGAAATCAACGAGCCGGCAAGCTGGGCCACGATTGCTCTGGCAAATCTTGTCTTTCGGTGGAATGATGTGCAAGGCGCATCTACCTATCAAATCCAAATCAGTCTTGATGCATCTTTCGAGCAAATTGTCATTGGCCAGGCTGCCCTTACGCAGACACAGTTTTCCCCCAATGGCCTCGACGCCGGCACGACCTATTTTTGGCGCGTACGCGCGGTCAATCCATCGCATACAAGTCCCTGGTCCCCTGTGCGCCGCGTTCGTACCGAAGGCATCAACATCGCAGACCGTCAGGTTGCATACTATCCCCTTGATGGCAGTCCGGCGGATTCCGTTGGCGTGAGTGATGGAACCCTGATGGGGGATGTGACCCTGGCCGGGGATCGTTTCGGCAATGCAGAGCGCTCCTATTCTTTCGATGGCGATGGCGATTACATCACCTTCCCCGAATCTGAAGCATTCACTTCTATTGATAAACAGATCACCGTATCTTGTTGGATTTATCCAATGTCTGTTAAGTTTGAGGCGGGGCTCATGATACGTGATCGATTCTGGCGGCTGATGCTCGATGGGGATGGCAGTGTGTTCGGCAATATCTTTAATGAGTCAGATGAGGAAGATCGTGTCGCCAGCACAGATAAGACGCCGCTTGAAACATGGACTTTCGTCGCTTTCACTTATGATGGTCAAACGATTAAGGTTTATGTGGATGGCGAACCTTCGGGTGAACTGGAATATCCTACCGCCCGTATCGGGGTGGAAGGAACGTCATCAATACCGACACTGGGAAAAGGGATCGGCCTCACTCAGGAATACTTCGACGGACTGATCGATGAAGTACGGATTTACGATCGCGCCTTAAGTGCTGATGAGATGGCGGAGCTGTATCGATTTACGCCTACCGCAGTTGCCGAGCTTGATGAGGGGAGTATTCCAACCGAATATTTGCTCAACCAGAATTACCCAAACCCATTTAATCCAAGTACCACAATCTCCTACCAACTGCCTGAATCCGGACATGTGAGACTATCTATTTTCAATATTGCCGGTCAGTTGGTTGAAACCCTGGTTGATGACAAGAAGAAAGCAGGTTACCACTCGGTGATCTGGCAGGCACATGGCGTTGCATCAGGTTTGTATTTTTTCAGAATTGTGGCGGGTGGGTTTCATGCTGTGAAAAAATGTGTGGTGATGAAATAAGAAAAGCCTCCGGAGCAATGCCTGAACCCTTACCAATCAGCGTTGCAGCGTTCGGTGACACGGTCGGTGAAGCAATTGAGGGACTAATATAGAATCCCCTATTTCTTTGATGTCGGGAATCGGATTATCTGCGATGAAATTGAGAATATTTGTGTTCTTCAACTCATCTTTCTTTGGGAACTGATTATATCGTTAATCTGTTCGACCTTTGGATCTCCTTCTCTGACAAAACTGAAGCAAATGTTGTTAGGTGCGCAAGGTTTCGCCTATTTTAAGTGAATAACTTTCTTGGTCTGAATGTAGTCAGGAGTCGTTAGTTGGAGAATATACAAACCGCCAGCAACCTGGTGTTTCTTGTCATCCTTACCGTCCCAATGAATTTGATAAAAGCCAGCATCTTGTTTCTTGTCAACCAAAGTTGTTACTTTCTGGCCCAGAAAATTATAGATTGAGACCGAGACATGAGCTGTCTTAGGTATTTGGTAATTTATTGCGGTACTCGGGTTAAATGGATTAGGATAATTTTGACTTAATGCAAATCCCTTTGGATCTTGTGAGCTGCTCGAGGGGGAGGTTATGCCCGTTGGCTCATCCATAGGCGTCAAGCGGAAAGCGCGTTGTTGACCAAGATGGAGGCCCCAACCGACGATCTGTCCCGCGTCATTGATATCATGTGCCCATTTCAACTCCCAGCCAAGCGACGGGTCAATCAGGTCATTCAGGTCCAGTATACCTTCACTCGCAGTGTATCTAAAAGCATGAACATCTCCGCCAGGGTCATACGAGCTACCCACAACATGACCATAAGCGTTAATGGCAGTGGCTTCACTTCGTGTAAAAGGCGATAACACGCCCAGGTCTTGCATGGCCGGGGCTTCCCGTGTGGTGAGAAAGGCGCGCCTCCACCCGCCGAGTTGGCTGGACACCGTATTCGAATAGCCACAAATCTGCCCGCTATTGTTGATGCCGGTCGCTTTACTAACGGCGCCGCTGCCAAGCCACCCCAGGCCCTTCATGCCGTCTTCATCGGTGTAGAGGAACGCCTGGCCTGTTGAGCTTCCGACAACCCATCCCAAGTCATTTATGGCCTCAGCAGTACTGACAGCGCCAAGCGAACCAAGATCTTCTAGTCCGACTCCTTCTGTGTAACGGAATGCCCGCACAGTCGGGGGATCAGGATGATGGGAAAACCCAACCACTTGGCCGCAGGCGTTGATGTCGTGTGCGCCACTTTGAGCCGCGCCCGGAAAGGCGCCGAGACTGAAGAGACCCTCTTTTTCACAAACGGCTACGAAAGCATGGGCATCGCAATCTGCGCAAACGAGAGAGGCGCCAACAACTTCCCCAAAAGTATTCATGCCCAGAGCGACGCTGCTTTCATCACCCGGTAGTAAACCCAAGTCTATCATTCCATCACTGTCCGTGTAGAGAAAAGCACGGACGGAATTAAAATCAGCCGACCAGGCCTGGCCCGCAATTTGTCCCGAGGCATTGACAGCCCGTGCCTCGGAGTTAGGAAAGTCCGGCAGGTGGCCAAGGTCCAGAACAGAATAAAATATCGGCTTGACATCGCCGTTGTCAGGAAGGCGTGCGACAGGAGGAAAATTAAGCCAATCCAAAAGCCCGGCATAGATCGCCCAGCCGTTGCCATCGAGATAGTCTTTACACTCGAGCCGCGCCTCTTCATTCGCATGACTGATAAAAGAGACTTCAACTAAGACCGACGGGATTCCTTGCATTTCCGGCAGCCGTACCATACCGAAGTTCGCTTTTCCAACCCCATCAACGTCCCCGCGGTCACAATCAAACGATTGCCCTTGGCAGCGAACGTTTTCAGGAGCTGACGCTGGGCCTAAGGCTAAACCTGTTGAATGACCGACTCTTTGAATAATTGTGGCCGCAAGATTGCCGGCGGTGGTCCTGCACTTATCACAAAACACAAAATCCATCGTGCGATTTGTTGCTTTATTTGCGCTCGCATTGTGATGAAGCGATATGCCAAGATCCACATCATTGGCAATAAAAAAGTTTGCCCGTTCAGTTATATTTAGGGATTCATCCCCCTCTCTCGTTATATAAACCTGAAATTGCACTTCATCAGACTTATGCGCTTCGAGATATTTTTTAAGAGCGAATGCCGTACAAAGATTGACCTCCTTCTCCAAAAGTCCCATGGCGCCTATTGCCCCTCCGTCTCTACCACCGTGACCCGGATCGACCCCGACCTTGATAATTGATTGTGCCGGGGAGATGGTTATAAAGAAAAAATTGATCATGAGGGCAATCCAAATTTCTCTTTGCACTCTCAGCTACCTCCCGGATGCTAATTTCGCGAGGTAAATCGCACCATTCGCATCAAAGGCGATAAACTCTCCGTCAACTGACCAGGATGGTCTCATCTCCAATAATTCAGTCGTCTTCGTTAATTGCTCTTTTTGTCCCTTTAAATCCGCGATGTAGAGATCGGATGTGAGTATCGAGTGCCCGTCATCAGCCGTCATTTCAAAGATAATATATTGGCTGTCGGGAGACCAGGCAGCATCACTGCCTCGACCAAGAAAAGTTGTCGAGCCTTGCTGAAGATCCGTTACGTAAAAACCGTGTCCCATCTTCGTATAAAGGATTTTCGAACCATCAGGCGAGGCTTGTGGGAGAAGAAATTTTCCTTCTTCTGTCGTGATCTGTTTGGTCTCTCTGTCACTCACAATAAAGACGTGATTATTCGACCTATATACAAAAGGTTTCTTATGGGGATCAGAAGAAGCCTTGGACAGCTTGAGAGTTTTATATTGTTGGCCATCGCGATATCTGATAATTCCAGGCGCGACCTCCTGAGGAAGGCTCAGCTCATTGGATTGGACCAGGATCGAAACCTTTCCGGTATCAATGTCAATCCGTTTAATCGCTCTTACGCCTATACCGATGCGTGCTCTGTAGATAAGACCTCTTCCGTCTTCTGTCCAGAAAAATTTAAATCCGGCTGCCTCGTCTGACAGCTTGCTGATTTCTCTATCGGTTAATGAATAAAGATAGGTGCCGTCGCCGCCGACAAAAGCGAGTAAGTCTGGTTTAGATGGGGACCAAACCGGATTTCTATAATCTCTAAGCGGCGTGACTCTTTGAATGTTTTCTAAGCGGATGTCTGCAATACTCTTGTTGGGACGAATGACCGTTTCTTTCCTTCCGCTCTGTTCTCGCGCTGAAGCAAGTTGTCTTGCTGCACCCTGACGTTGTGGCTGCTGTTTATCGTCGATAGCTAACTTCGCTGTATCTTGCCTTGTCGTATCTGGGCCTGAAGAATTGGAGGCATGCTGAACAGCAGCCTGGGAACAACTGAGAGAAACGGTTAATAAAAATAAATAACGTGCATGTGGCCATTTGTTTTTCATAATAGGCTCCGTTTTAGAACATTTCTTAATTGTCAAATCAAGCCAATAGGTGTATTCTTAAATTAAAGAGTTTAAATCCGTAAGTGGGAAAACTATCCCACGGGGCATGACATAACGTTCTGAAAAAAAAGAGCTTTCGAAGGTCACAAAACCATCCAACTAGCCGGAGCCTATATGTTATATTATAACAGAATTATTCTTTCCGTTCTTTGATTTCGTTGAAAAGATGTGTGAAAACCTTGCTTCTTCTTTCTCATCGATAAATATCGATAATCGCTATCGATAAGGTATCGATAATCATTTTCGATTACCGGTTCTTTGCGTAACGTTAAGTTATGCAAAAAACATTTATTTGTCAAGGCTGTGGCAAACAGAAGCCAGCCAACCCTCGCCTTAAGGGAAAGCAAAGGTTTTGTGGCGAGCTTCGTTCGCTGCCAACGTATTCGCAAAGCGCAGTGGCAAAAGACCAAGATGCAGACCGATACCGTCTATCGCAGCCAACAACACGATTGTCTCCAGAAGTGGCGTAAAGAGCGCCCGCTTCACCGGTACCAGCACCAGTATCGCGCCACGCATCCAAGCTATGTAGCCGAGAACCGGCGTAAACAGAAAATCCGCAACCGAAAGCGTCTCGGCGGCCAAACGGAAGCCGAGATGATTGTAAAAAT
>JBHHWX010000411.1:0-5619 GCA_046756745.1 bacterium
ATCCCGGTCATAGGCGCTATGAAAACGGATTGCTTGCGTCTGCTGGGTGCAATTTGCACTCTTTTATTTTACTCGGCAGCACGATCTTGCCCTTCTGCTGGTTGGATTCCATGAACTGGTGGGCTTCGGCGATGGCGCCAGCTGAAAAACGCGGTCGATGGAGACCATGAGATTGGAAGAAAAACCGGGGACCTTGGTGACTTGTTTGTCAGGAAGACAGGTTCCTTAAGATACCTCGAGCCCCAGCTTCTGCATTCGCGATCGTTGGGTGTTTGCATTAAGCCCTCTCATCTATTCCTAAGAGTCTGGTCGTTGATTAGGATGATAGCGCGCTCAGGGCAGGCTCTCGCGGCATTGCAGTTGCCTTTCGCCAATAATTGCTGTACATTTAGATAAAGTATAGGGTTCATGTCCTGCGTCTGGAAAGAAAGACTCAGAGTGAAAGCAAAGATAAGAACCGAGATAATGGCCTCCTGAGGCAAGATACATAAGAGATGGAGAAAAACAATGGAGTTGCAGAGTTGAAGAATGCGCAAAATACAAGTGCAGATGGTGAAACAAAATACCAAAACCTGATTGAAGGTTCCATTCAAGGAATCATGGTGCAGAGAGATTTTAAGGTATTGTTTGCAAATCAAGCCCTGGCTGATACTCTCGGTTTTGACAGCATCGAGGACCTGGTCGGGTGCGATATTTTGGAAGAAATCATTCTCCCGTATCAACGTGAAGAAGCAATTTCCCTGTATGAAAAGGTCATGCGTGGCGAACCAATCCCGAATCCGATTGAGTCCCAAATCCGGCGCAAAGATGGTTCGATTATTTGGGTAGAAAGAATCCACACACGTATCGATTGGGAAGGTGGGCCGGCCCTCTTGGGAACAACTACGGACATAACTCAACGTAAAAGAGCTGAAAGAGATTTGAAGAGCGCTTTGGCAGAAGTGGAGAAACTAAAAAACCGGTTGCAAGCAGAAAACATTTACTTGCAGGAAGAGATCAAAACCCAGCACAATTTTGAAAATATCATTGGTCAAAGTGCAAGTCTCAAAAAAATCCTGCAACGTCTCGAACGAGTCGCAGCGACGGACGCCACAGTGCTCATTCTCGGAGAAACCGGCACGGGCAAGGAACTGCTGGCGCGAGCAGTGCATGATCTGAGCGCCCGCCGGGATCGACCGCTGGTGAAAGTCAATTGCGCTGCGCTTCCCGTCAATTTGATTGAAAGCGAGCTTTTCGGCCATGAGAGGGGCGCCTTCACTGGCGCACTTGCCAGAAAGATCGGGCGGTTTGAATTGGCCGACGGCGGCACAATTTTTCTCGACGAAATTGGTGAGCTTCCTCTCGAGCTGCAAGCGAAGCTGTTACGCGTTCTGCAGGAAGGCGAATTCGAGCGTCTCGGTAATCCCAAAAGCGTCAGAGTCGATGTTCGCGTCATCGCTGCCAGCAACCGCGATTTGCAACAGGCGGTGCAAGCCGGCGCGTTCCGTGACGACCTCTTTTATCGCCTGAATGTCTTTCCAATTGAAAGCCCTCCCCTTCGGCAGCGCACAGAGGATATTCCGTTGTTGGTTCAGCATTTTGTCGATAAATACGCCGTCAGGCTTGGGAAAAAAGTCGATTCAATTTCCGCCCGGCTCATTCAAGCGCTACAGGCGTACCCTTGGCCGGGTAACATACGGGAGCTTGAAAATATTGTTGAACGAGCCATCATCCTCACCAACGGACCGCAACTGCAAATCGGGGAATTTGAATTGCCCGACAAGAGTCTTCCAAAATCAGCGAGATTGAATGATATCGAACGCGCTCACATACTCACCGTGCTGAGAGACTGCGGATGGAAAATCACCGGAAAACACGGCGCCGCCGAACGGCTGGCTCTGCCTGCCAGCACCCTCAGAGATCGCATGCGCAAGCTTGCAATTTCGCGACCGAAAAAACCTTAGACCCGTCCAATTCGCAACCGAGTTCCACCCCTGCCACGCCCATCACTCACGATAACCCGTGATCAACTCACGGTAATCCGTCACTAATGTACCCACATCCGCCATCCATAATGATTCTTACTGTAGGTTAATTTCCATATTAATAATTGGTTAATTCCTTTCATGTCAAGGCCAAAATATTTGGCATGCATCTTGACAAGGAAAAGGAAAAACAAGTGTGGCATGTTAGGCAAACCAAGAACCACACAAATCAGGAGGAGTACGTGATGAGATTAGTAAATTCTGTCTGTATTGAAGCTTCGACGGAAGCTGTTTGGAAAGCGCTTTCCGACATCGAGAACGTGACATTGTGGGCAGAGCCAATTTTGGAAGCATATTGTAACAGCGATATAAAACGAGGCGTTGGTGCCGAAAGAACATGTAAGCTAAGAGGCAACATGACTGTTAGAGAAAAATGGACTCATTGGCAGGAGGGCAATTCTTTTACGTACATCGGTTACGGAGTACCAATGATTAAATCGGCGAAGAACACGTGGGCGATTAGAAGCGAAAACGACAAAACGCTCCTAATAAACGAGACTGAAATCGAGTTTCAAGGGGGCGTATTCGGCCAACTTCTAGAGTTTGTTATGGGGTCATCTATGCGTCGCATGGGGCCACGAACGTTAGCCGCATTTAAGTACTGGGTTGAGAATGGTTATCCTTTTGAGGGTAAGCATTCTTCTTTACCAATTGCACCTGTTTCATGTTGATCAAATGCCGAACCAGCCATTCAGCCGACGCCAAAAAATGGCGCTGCTGATGGATAACCTTAACCACCACAATAATCCTATCAATTAACTTAAGGAGTAAACAAATGATTATATTAATCTTCAATCGTAAATTTCTCATGATATGGGGAATCCTCAGCTTGAGCGCCATCTATCTTGGGGCAAAAACGCCCGTTGGCGGCGTCAATGGCGCCGTGGATGTGAGTTTCAAAGCTGGAAAACTGATCGAGGTGGCGTTTCTCTCTGTTAAGCCAGGCAAGGAAAACCAGCTCAATGCGGATTATTTTGCCAAAGTCATGCCCATTGCCGCGGAATACGGCATGAGACCTCTGGCAACGTTTGGTGTCACGGACGTGGCAGAAGGAAATACGCATGTCCAGATGATTGGCTTTTTCGAATGGCCCAGCATAGAGGTGCGCAACAAGTTCTCAAGAGACAAGCGCTTCTTAGCAATCAAGCCAATTCGGGATAATGCCCTTTCCTATCTGCAGTACGGATTTTTCAAAGTAGAGGAAGATGTTTCCACCACGTTTTCAGCGGATCACTACTATGAAATCTACGCCATGTGGATGAACCCAAAATACGGCAATCAAATCAGCGATTATTTTGGCAAAGTCGGACCCGTGGCAGGTCAACATTATGGGGCAAAGTTCCCGCTCTCCCTCAAACCCTATGGCGGGAAAGACGGAGATTACCATCCGCACGCAATGGGGATTGCCGAATGGCCCAGCAAGGCCAAGAACGAAGCTTTTTTCAATTCACCCGTCTTCAAGGATGCGCGGCATCTGCGCGATGCAGCGGTCGACCGGTTGGACGCGCTCCATGCCAGAGTTGTGGTTCAATAGACTGTTCACTTTGAGCTAAGTTAGACTTTTGGATTTGTCGTAAACCCAAGGAGTAGAACAGCAGATGCAATATAACAAAGAATTGAAAACCCGCTATGGTCCCTGGGCCCTGGTTACTGGCGCCTCTTCCGGTATCGGGAAAGAGTTTGCAGCTCAGTTGGCCGCAGCCGGGTTGAATGTAATCATCGCAGCCAGAAACAAGCCGGCGCTTGATGAACACGCCGCCACACTCAAAAAGAATCACGGCATCCTGGTGAAAACAGTGCAAATTGACCTGGCTGAACCCGAAGCAGCCAAAACGCTTCAGCAGGCAACCGACGGAATCGAAGTCGGTTTACTGGTCAATAATGCGGGAGCAGAAAACCATGGTTCATTTTTGGGAATCGACCGCGATGACGAAACCAGAATCATTCAACTAAATGTGATGGCGCCTATGCAGCTTGCGCACATTTACGGTCAGGAAATGAGTGCCAGAAGCCGGGGAGGCATCATCTTTGTATCTTCGATGTTTGGATACCAGGCGGTGCCTTATGTGGCCAATTATGCGGCAACCAAAGCATATATTTTGGCCTTAGGCGAATCACTAAACTATGAACTACGGCCTCATGGCATCGATGTAACGGTTCTTTCGCCGGGACTAACAGACACGGCAATGCCGAAGAAAATGGAGGAAAGTGGTGTCGACTTTTCCAAGACGCCGATGAAAATGATGGGTGTTGGCCCGGTAGTCGAAACAGCGTTGAAAGCGTTCGGCAAAAAATCCTCCGTGATTCCCGGTAAAATGAATAACATCATGGATTTTATGGGCAAGCGAATTATGACACGTGCGGGGAATGCCTCAATGTTTGGAGGCATTATGAAGAAGGCACTTTCAAAAAATCTAATATAGGGGAGAATTACAATGGCTCAAGTATCTGTAAAGCAAACCATTAATGTGCTGGCGAACACGGTTTGGGAAACCATAAGTGGGTTCGATGGAATCGATCGCTACCTTCCCGAAGTGGTCGCCAGTTGCCGTGTCGAAGGCAAAGGCGCCGGCGCTAACCGGACGTGCACGCTGCAAAATGGCATGCAACTATCTGAAACACTCGAGAGCTTGGATGAACAAAATCGGACTCTGGTGTATAGCATCGCTGAATCAGAAATGCCTTTTGAGAATTACCGCAGTACAGTGAAAGTACAAGAGGCTCAAAATGATTGTTGTGAGGTTGAGTGGTCAGCGACATTTGAACCGAATGGAAAGACAGAAGCGGAAGTTGTGAAAATGCTGGAGGGCATGTACACCCAGGCCATTGCCGGCCTCGAAAAACTGCATCGCCAACAATAATTCAGATAGAGATGTAAATAATGAGACGCGACATGAAGGTCGGGGCGACTTTCCCGGATTATGAGTTTCTTGACCATAACAAAATACGAAGAAAGCTTTCGCAAATCCAGGGAGCCAACCACCTTATGATCGTGGTTCTGTCTCGCGGACTTTTTTGCCCGAAGGATCAGCAACAGCATCGGAAGCTGGTCGACTTTTACCCTGAACTGAATGTTGCCTACACAAAGTTGGTCACAGTGACAACGAGCAATTGGCAGGAGACGGTTGAATTCCGCGACGGTCTTGGCGCTCAGTGGCCTTTCCTTTCCGATCCCGAGCGGATTGTTCAGAAAGAGCTGGATATTAGAGAGTACACGGATCCGCGCCACGACCCCATGATTCCTCATACGATTGTGCTGGAACCCCGACTGAGAATTTTCAAGATTTATTGTGGTTACTGGTATTGGGGCCGGCCTTCGGTTGAGGAGTTGCGGTCTGACCTGCGCGAAATCACGCGTCGAATCCGGCCTGACTGGGACATCGCAGACCCGGAATGCCGGAAAGCCTGGAGGCAAAACAGAGGTGAATTCTTTTATCCTTATGGCAAATAGGATCACTTTTACTGCTTTGAGGCAAGTAGAAACTTGCGCAAATAAGTAAAGATAAAACTCGTATTTCGAAACTAATTTTTGTCCTCCACTCAAAACCCCCATTCCATCCCCAGCACGATCCGGTCATGGCCGTCAAACTGGCCA
>JBHHWX010000412.1:0-5618 GCA_046756745.1 bacterium
CGGGTTTGTATCTCGATACGTTTGACTTTTTTAAGTATTTCCTTAGGGATCATTTCTTTAAATTGGTAAAAATTGTACTCGATTCTGAAGATCTTCTGGCTCACCAGCTTTTGCAATGATTTCTAAATCATGAATACAAGCGCCAATTGAAACGCGCAATTGATGAGCGTAGATAACACCTGAGAATGATATGCTATCTCTTTGTCGCTTCTTGTAATAAATTGTAATCCCTTGTGAATAACGCACGCTGTAATTCAGTTGCTCGAGCCAACAATTCTGGATCATCCCATTCGCTTGTGCCATCTTCAAATGAAGTAATGACGTCAATTCCGCGCGCTCTCAGTCCATCGGCTATTGCACGAGGCACGTTGTGATCCATATAAAGTTGGATGGCCATTAAATAAGCTTCTTGTCTTTTAACCTCTGAATAAGCGGTGTTCGTTTGGCAGACTTACTCATTTTATCTACTTCCTTTAATTGCCTTTCGATTGCTCGATCAAGTTCTTCCTGATGATCCGAGTAATAAGCTAAGGCTGAATATATTTGACCTAATGTTAGCAGCGGGTGCTGGTATTGGAGTTCTTCAGGGCTCCAACCATAGGCAAGCTTATCGAGTATCAATTCAATCACTTTCATTTTTGTGCCTGCAATTATCGGTATGTTAGCTTCGTTTAGGATGACGTGTTCGTATCTTGTTTCAACAATTGCTATTGCAAATCTCCTTCACTAGGGTACTTCAATTTTATTCAAAACCTTGCGAACAACGTCTTCGGACGAAACTTCCTCTGCTTCTGCTTCATAAGTCACAAGAATGCGGTGGCGTAAAACATCTAAGCCGATAGCGCGAACGTCTTCCGGCGTCACATAGCCCCGGCGCCGCAAAAAAGCATGCGCCTTCGAGGCAATGTGTAAATTTATTGAAGCGCGTGGAGAGGCGCCAAATGAGATCAAATCCTGCAAATCGTCCAGGCCATACTCCTTTGGGTTGCGGGTGGCAAACACGATATCTATGATGTAGCGTTCTACCTTCTCATCGATGTAAACTTCATTTACTACGGAACGTGCGGATACGATATCCGCCGGTTTTACGACCGCCCGAACTCCGGGAGCTTCTCTGCCGGCCATCCGGCGCATAATCTCCATTTCTTCATCTTTATTCGGGTATCCGACGGAAAGTTTGAGCATAAAACGGTCGACTTGAGCTTCCGGCAGCGGATAGGTTCCCTCTTGTTCGATGGGGTTCTGCGTGGCCAAGACTAAAAAAGGATCGTCCAGTGGAAAAGTATTTTCGCCGATAGTCACCTGGCGCTCCATCATTGCTTCCAAAAGCGCTGACTGCACCTTTGCCGGTGAACGATTGATTTCATCGGCGAGGACTAAATTGGCGAAGATCGGTCCCTTTTTTGTGGTAAATTTGCCATTGCTCTGATCGTAAATCAGAGTCCCGATTAAATCCGCCGGCAATAAATCCGGTGTAAATTGCAGTCGTTGAAACTTTGTTTGAACGGTCTCGGACAGGGTTTTCACTGCCATGGTTTTTGCCAAACCCGGCACCCCCTCGAGCAGCACGTGACCGTTGGAGAGTAACCCAATCAGCAGACGCTCGATCATGTACTTTTGACCAACGATGACTTTCGCTACTTCAGCGGTGATCTTTTCTACGAATTCACTTTCCTTCTCTATTCTCTTATTAATGGCTTGAATATCTACGGCCATTTAACCTCCTATTCTTTGTTCGTTCGTGTTTTACCGAAAATGTCATTCCGGCATGTTTATGCAGGAATCTCCTGACTTCGCAGCCCCAAAGCATCTGATTGCTCTACGCTGCTTGTTTTTGAGCCTCAATCAGGAGCATACTTTCAATACTTAAATGATAATCCAAATCAGGCCACTCGATTCCTGTGTTCCGACATATAAATTCGTAGTTTGACAACTGCTTTAGTGAGGCGTCTTGTAATTCTTTATACCACCACATAGGAGTTAAAATGACCCTTCCATCTTCAAGCTCAACATGAAGATAGGGATCATCAAAATGGACGGATTTACCTTTGACTAAAATACTCATCCCATCTCCTTTCAAACTCATCTCTACAAAGTTTTGTTTTCGGTCAAATCCGCATTTTGCTCATTTTTATTTCTGCTGAGAATATCTTCCACCAAAGTAAAACACCGCTCTAAAGTTGCACGTTCAACATCCCCTCCTGAAAATTTCGCGATATCACATGATTTGAGCACCTCATCGGTCTGCTCCAGAAGCTTTTCGGAAACGCCGACCCTATTGAGCCCATCCCTGATTTCTCGACTCGTGGTTTCCAAAGCCGCAATCTGATACTTTTCAGACAAATAACGTTTAAGCAATTTAGAAAGTTCGGAAAATGAAGCGACCGGATCCGCGCTTTTCAGATCGATCTTTTCATTTAACTCACTCAAAAACGCAACCTCTACCGGAATTGCCGCTAACTCCTGTTTCCGCAGCTCCGCTACTTTTGCCTTCTTGCGCTTAAGAAAACTGACGCCCCCCATGGCAACAAGTGCGATGACCAAAAGAGCCGCGCCGCTCACAAACCACAGTGTGTTGTCGCTCTCTAATATCGGATCGACAACTTTTACCTCCAAACGATTGGTCACCAAACTGTGTTTCTCATCGTATTGACTATCCCGGTATTCGATAATCATCGCATCGATGTAGGCCATACCTAATTCCATGGGTCTCAGGAGAAAATCAAACGTTTTCGTCGCTCGCTTAATGCCTTCAGTTTCTCCTACCCAATTCGACGACGAGGTGCTAAGGATTTCAAGATTATTGAGAATGGGTTTTTCTAAAGTACCGATCTCATATCTATCTAAATCCCCTTGCCAAGAGATTCTTATAGTAAATGTAACCCTTTGATTTTGAGGAACTTCATTGCGATCGACCGTCACTTCAGCAGTGATTTTACCTCCGTGCGATTCTTGCTTTGTCGCTAGAGAATCTTGCGCCTGGGAAAAACTGGAATTGCTCACAAAAAGAAGTATTAAAAAAGAAAAAAAGATGCGCATCGTCCATCCTCGAAAAGATCGAATAAATATACTTTGGAGTAAACCAAAAGTTCCGAGTGCGCGTTGAAATAGAATGGAAACATTAAAAAAGCCGATTCAGGCAAATCGAAAAAGTATCCTTTCCGACATTTCTACAACCGGCTAAACAAAATCAGGTAAAATTGTTGAAAAAATTAAAGGTCACGACTCCCCTAAAACGTGCAACGAAATTTAAAGTACGCACCCGACATGAGGCAAGTTAGTTTGAAGTAGCTTTGGCGGCGCTTGCCTCCTCGTTAGTAAAAAGGTCTTTTAATTGCTCATTGATGTCCTCACCTAAATGTTCAAGCTCCCATCGCACGCTTTCGACTAATTCATCTTCAGGATGATGTTTCAGAAACTCTTTGTAGGCAGCCTCGGCGCTGTCGTAATCATAGATATCATTGGCATAAATGTAACCGGTCATAAAACGAGCCTTGCTGATAAATTTACTTTGAGGATAATCAGAGATAAGTTTTTGATGATATTCAATTGCACGATGAAAATCTTTAAGATTGTTGTAATAGATATATGCAATTTTTTGTACTGTTTCGTCGGCATATTTACCTTGAGGATACCGCTTCAATTGCTCTTGGTAAGTTTTCAAGGCGTCCTCATACTTTTCTTCTTGTTCAAACTGCCGGGCCTGGCCTCGAAGATCTTCCTCAGTAAACTTTTTACCACAACTGGTAAAGAGAGTACTGAATAAGAAGATAGAGGTAAAAAACAAAATGTTTCGTGAGTTCATGAGTCATCCTCTCCTCAATTCTTTATTTAAGAAAGAAACAAAGAAATTTGAACAAGTTTTGCTTAAAAATCAAGAACTTTGTCACAAATCTTTGTCATAACTTGCAGTATTCACGCGGCGCTAATCGTAACGCAACATTTATGTTGCAACACTATGGGAATCAAAGAGCTACAGCGTGTACGACAAACAGCTCTCCTGAAAACGGGGTTTTCTCATTTCGTGCCGGTGAGGCAATTCGTGAATAGTGCAGGATAAATCCATTTACCCTTATCTTATTGTATAACAAAAAAAGCGAGAGAATAAGCACCCTCGCTTTTTGAAATGGGTCGGTTAATTCTTACTTTTCTGATTTTTCATCTTCCACGACCTCAAAATCTGCCTCTTCAACTTTCTCATCTTTCGTCTCCGTCTTAGCATCAGGCTGCTCACTGGCAGCGCCCGCCTGTGATTGCGCCTCTTGGTACATTTTACTAGCGACTTCATTCCATACTTGACTCAAAGCCTCGGTTGAAGACTTGATTTCGTCAACATTGTCGGTTTTTAGCGCCTCCTTGACACGTCCCACAGCCGTTTCCAATTTTGATTTATCATCGGCGCTCAATTTATCATCCATTTCTTTGATGTTCTGCTCCGTTTGATAAACCATTTGATCGGCCTTATTATGTGCGTCTACCGACTCGCGTTTCTTCTTATCTTCGGCTGCGTGGGCTACGGCTTCGTTAACCATCTTCTCAATCTCATCTTTGCTCAAACCTGTTGAGGCTTCAATATGGATTTTCTGTTCTTTGCCAGTCGCCTTATCTTTAGCCGAGACATTGAGAATACCGTTGGCATCAATATCAAAAGACACTTCGATTTGTGGAATGCCTCTTGGCGCCGGTGGAATGCCGTCAAGAATGAATCGACCCAAAGTTCGATTATCCACAGCCATTTCACGTTCACCCTGTAAAACATGTATTTCTACAGAAGTTTGACTGTCGGCAGCAGTAGAGAAAATTTCGGATTTCTGAGTCGGAATGGTCGTGTTTTTTTCGATGAGCCGGGTTGTGACGCCACCCAATGTCTCAATTCCCAGTGACAACGGTGTGACATCGAGCAAAAGAACGTCCTTCACATCTCCCGCTAAAACACCGCCCTGAATCGATGCCCCAATTGCGACAACTTCGTCCGGATTGACGCCTCGATGCGGTTCTTTTCCGAAAAGCTCTTTAACAAGCTCCTGAATCTTGGGCATTCTTGTCGAACCGCCGACAAGGACGACTTCATCGATTTCATTGGGTTTGAGTCCTGCATCCTTCAACGCAGTTTTACACGGCTCTAACGTTCTCTGGAAAAGATCGTCGCTGATCTGTTCAAATTTGGAGCGTGTTAATGTCAGGTTCAAATGCTTAGGGCCGGAATCCGTGGCCGTAATAAACGGAAGGTTAATCTCGGTCTGCGCCACGGTCGAAAGTTCGCATTTCGCTTTTTCTGCGGCCTCTTTCAGTCGCTGTACAGCCATTGGGTCTTTGGAAAGATCAACACCCTCCTGTTTTTTGAATTCGTCGACGATCCAGTTGATCACGCGCTGGTCAAAATCATCGCCTCCGAGGTGAGTATCGCCGTTTGTAGCCTTTACTTCAAATACGCCGTCGCCGATTTCCAAAATTGAGATATCGAACGTGCCGCCGCCGAAATCATAAACTGCGATCTTTTCGTCGGTTTTCTTGTCTAAACCATAAGCCAGTGCAGCGGCAGTCGGTTCGTTAATGATTCGTTTAACTTCAAGACCCGCAATCTCTCCGGCATCTTTAGTCGCCTGTCGTTGACTGTC
>JBHHWX010000413.1:0-5610 GCA_046756745.1 bacterium
TACTCTCCATATAAATAAGCAATTGTTTTTTGGGAGAAAACTTGAAAATTAATTGTCTAATAATTATTGGCTGACAATAACGATGACGTGTTGAAACAACTGAAACAATATCTTTTTACTTGATATTCTTATTTACTCTAATTAACTTTTCAGCAACAGTATTCCTTGCTCATCAAGCCATCCACCAAAGGTAATCTGGTCAGATAGGGCTGGATGGCGGAGTACAGGCTTGAAGCGTGAACACTCAACGAATTGAATGACACCAGCACCACCCGTAACTGACCGATTACCACCAAAGACGAAGTTCGCTCGACATTTTAATTTCACTGTAATTGGAGCCTTGCGATGATCGGTAAAACCATTTGCCATTTTAAGATCCTCGAAAAACTAGGCCAGGGTGCAATGGGTATCGTTTATAAGGCCGAGGACACTAAACTCAAGCGTAAGGTAGCTATCAAAGTTCTTCCCCAAGACCTGACCCGTGATGAAGAGGCTAAAAAACGATTTGTAAACGAAGCCCGGGCAGCTTCTGCACTCGACCATCCTAATGTTGGCACCATTTATGAAATCGAGGAGACAGAAGATGGCCAGATATTCATCGTCATGGCGTATTATGCCGGAGGAACAATTAAAGACAGACTTGAAAAAGGTCCGCTTCCTGTTGATGAAGCTGTCAGAATAGCCACAGATATTGCCAGGGGGCTGGCAAAAGCACACACGAAAGGAGTCGTGCACAGAGACATTAAACCCGCCAATATAATGCTCACTGAGGATGGACAAATCAAGATCGTTGATTTTGGGCTGGCGAAATTAGCGGGTGGTTCCCAGCTTACCAAGACAGGTATCACAATGGGTACGATTGCCTACATGTCTCCGGAACAAGCTCAAGGAATAGCTGTGGATTATCGTACCGATATTTGGTCATTGGCTGTGGTACTGTATGAGATGCTCACTGGTCGATTACCTTTCAAAGGAGAGTATGATCAGGCGGTAGTCTACTTGATTGTGAACAAAGACCCGGAGCCGATGATTCAATCTGGCATAGAGATTCCTAAAGAACTCGCAAGTATAGTTGAGAGGGCGATGAAAAAGGAACTCGACGAGCGATATTCCTCTACAACTGCTCTCTTATCGGATTTACAAAATCTGAGCAATGTTTCCGCACAAAAACCCACAGAAGAGGATTCAGTTGCTTCAAGAACAGATCGTTATTCCGATGTTCCGCGCATATTCCTCAGTTATAAACGCAACGCGGAGCCTGACCAATCCGTTGCGATGCAGCTCAATGAGGCGCTATCCCGGCATTATGATATTTTTATTGATCAGGATATGAGTGTGGGCGAACGTTGGGTTGAGCGCATCATGGCCGAGTTAGAAAAAGCTGATTTTCTGGTCACCCTGCTGTCAGCCAATTCTATCCAGAGTGAGATGGTACAGGAGGAACTTAAAACCGCGCACAATCTGGCCAAACAGAACGGCGGGCGCCCTAAAATTCTGCCAGTGAGACTGGAATATCGAAAAGCATTCCAATACCCAATTAGCGAGTATTTAGACTCTATCAACTGGGCATTCTGGGAGAAGGACACGGATACTTCGCGCATTATTGACGAGCTGAGGCAGGCGATTGAAGGAGCCGGCCTCCCCATTAGCAATACTAAATCTAAAGCCAAAATAATCCAGGCAAGTACAGATCAGCCCATACCGCAGCCTTTTGCTCAGGCGCAGCCGGCAAAATCTGCATCGCTTGAATCACCTGAAGGCACCATGGATCCGGAATCTCATTTTTATATAGAAAGAGCAGGCGACGGAATTGCGATGGAAGCCATAAAGCGCCAGGGTGTGACCATCACGATCAAGGCGCCGCGCCAAATGGGCAAAAGTTCACTACTCATCCGAATCACTCAGGCTTCCACAGAAATAGGAAAGCAGGCCGCATTCATTGATTTCCAATTGTTCGACAAATCCGCTTTGGATGATTCGGATATCTTTTTTCAGCAGTTCTGTACCTTGCTTTCCGATGAGCTGGAAATTGAAGACCGGACCGATGAATTCTGGAAAATGCCTTTGGGCAACAGCCAGCGCTGCTCGCGTTACGTCGGTCGCTATCTTTTAAAGGAGCTGGACGGGCCGCTCGTTCTGGCCATGGATGAGATGGAGACCATGTTCGATACCGAGTACCGCTCCGATTTTTTCAGTATGCTGCGCAACTGGCACAACAGCCGGGCCACCAAGCCGATCTGGAAGCAGCTCGATCTGGCGCTGGTGACTTCCACGGAGCCGTATCAACTGATCGATAACCTGAACCAATCGCCATTTAATGTTGGCGAAATTATCGAGCTGCCGGATTTCACGCCCGAGGAAGTGAATCAACTCAATAACCTGCACGGTTCACCATTTTCCGCAGAAGACGAACGAAAACTTGTGGAACTTCTGGGTGGACATCCTTATCTGACCCGCCGGGCGCTCTACGTCATAGCAAGCGAGCGCATGTCCGCAGACGAGCTGTTCAAGCAGGCCACGGATGAACGCGGTCCCTTCGGCGATCATCTCCGCTATCATCTCTTTCGCCTGTATGGCAAGGATCCGTTGATTCAGGGGCTGCGTAACGTGATAACCAAGAATAGCTGCCCGGACGAACGAATTTTCTTCCGTTTGCGCGGCGCGGGTCTGGTCAAAAAAGAAGGTCAAACTGTCTTACCCCGGTGTAAATTGTACGCCGAGTATTTCCGGGAGCACATCAATGCTTAGCAAAAACATCTACACGGTCGGCGGTACCGTGCAGGCCGGAGGCGGCTTGTACATACCCCGCAACGCTGATGAGGAATTGCTCAATCTGTGCCGGGAGGGAACGTTTGCCTTCGTTCTCTCCTCGAGGCAGGTGGGTAAGTCCAGTCTCATGGTTGGCACCTCAGAACAACTTATCGAGGAAGGCATCAAGCCGGTTATTGTTGACCTTACACAAATTGGCGTGCAAGTAACGCCGGAATCCTGGTATCTCGGCTTCCTCACAACCATTGCTGATGAACTCGAGTTAGAAGCCGACATAATAGGTTGGTGGCAGTCGCATAGCCAGATTGGAGTGACCCAAAGACTCACACAATTTTTGCAGGAAGTCCTGCTCACCGAAGTCAAAGAGAAAATAGTCATTTTTATCGACGAAATCGACACCACACTCAGCTTAGATTTCACCGATGATTTCTTTGCAGCCATTCGTTACATGTACAATGCGCGCGCCAATGTCCCGGAATATCAACGGCTGACTTTCGTATTGCTCGGCGTCGCCACGCCCAGCGATCTCATGAGCGACCCGCACCGCACCCCTTTCAACATTGGCCAACGGGTTGACCTGACAGATTTTACCCTCGATCAAGCCATGCCCCTGGCGGAAGGTCTGGGATTAGAGCAAAACCAGGCCAGGCAGTCGCTTGACTGGGTATTGAAATGGACCTCCGGACATCCTTATCTCACCCAGAGATTGTGCCGCGCGATTGCGGAACAATTCAAGAGCGAGTTGTGCGAAGAAGACGTCGACCTGGCTGCGGCAAACACCTTTTTCGGCAAAATGAGCGAAGAGGATAACAACCTCCAGTTTGTGCGCGACATGCTGACGAAATGGGCGCCAGACCGGCTCAAAATCTTGACGACTTATCGGGAAATCCGTCTCGGCAAGCGTGCTGTCCCGGATGAAGAACAGTCACCGATCAAGAACCACTTGAAACTGTCCGGAATTGTACGAAGCGACAACGGCACTCTCAAGGTTCGAAATGCCATTTATGAGAATGTATTTGAACGCAAGTGGTTAAAGAGCCACTGGCCGACCAACTGGTTGTCAACGGTTCCACGCAGCGTGAAGATAGCCAGCGTGCTGAGCATAATTTTGCTGATTACATCCATCTCCCTGGCCGTCTTTGCATTTAATCTTGCAGAGCAAAACAGGCTGATCGCTGAAAGTGAACAGCAAGCAAAAAATGAGCTTCAACAGGCGCTTTTCCGCGAGCAGGACCTGAGGATTCAAGAACAAAATGCTCGCAGCGCTGCGGATGAGGCGCAGCAGAAAGCTCTGCAGGAAGGGGAGAAAGCAAAACAATTTGCACAGGCGGAACAAATCGCCAGAATCGAAGTCAGCACTTCACGCGACCTGGCACAGCAGCGTGAGAGAGAAGCCATCGCGGCTCGCGATTCGGCGGAGGCGCGCCGAATTGAGGTGGAGCGTTTGAGACGAATCGATATCGCTCGATTCTTGACCACGCAGGCGCCGATCCAGCAGCGGCTCGGTAAAGATGAACTGGCGGTACTGTTGGCGCGCCAAGCCTACCTTTGGAGTCAGGGGCAGCTCGCCAATGAAGTTCATAACGCGCTCAGGGAGACGCTGAACTCTCAAAAGTTTGCCGCGGGCGGCCCCGTCGTTTTACGAGCCTCCGATGCCGTCCGGTCGGTTGCGTACAGTCCGGATGGGTCGCGTTTGGCCTCTGGCGGCGCTGACGGCAAGCTAAGTTTCTGGCAAAGCAAAAGTAACTATCAGAACCAAACCATCGTCGATGGACACCGGGGCAACATACGAGCGCTTGCATTCAGTAGTGATGCCGGCACTTTAGTCTCGGCGGGCGACGATCACAAGATCCGATTGTGGAATGTGCAGAAAACCGGCTCCGGACCCACTGTTCTGGACGCCCACACCGGAGGCGTTTGGGCCGCTGCATTGAGCGCCGATGGCCGCTCCCTGGTTTCAGGAGGGGCGGACAGCATGTTAATCGTTTGGAAAATCGAAAACCGGAACGGCAGACCCATTCACCGGCTGAGACTCAATGCGCGCATAAGAAGCGTGGCTTGCAGCCGGGATGGCACACTCATTTTCGCCGGTGGGGATGATGGCGCTATCCAGTTGTTTGAAAACACGACGGACAAGCTGTCCCTGAAATTCGGAAGTCAGCTCGCAACGGCCGTGAGATCGCTGGCCTGGAGTCATGATGCCTCGAAATTGGCCGTTGGCCGGAGCGACGGCAGAATTGAGCTTTACGATTTTGATCGACAGGCTGAGAAAGCGCTCGCCCGGACGGCATTGCTCGGCCACATCGGTCCGGTCAATTCGCTCGTTTTCAGCGCTGACGGCAAAAAACTGGTTTCCGGGAGCTCGGATAAGAGCATCAGAGTCTGGGATTTGAGCGATCCGGATAGAGACCCGGTCACGTTACAAGACCACCAATCCTGGGTGTGGTCGGTCGCCCTCAGTCCTGAAAGCGGCACGGTGATTTCCGGCAGCGCAGACAAGACCATTCGCGTATGGAATGTCAGCACACAGAATCTTGCTGAGAAAGTCTGCGCTTCCGCCGGCCGCAATCTCAGCCGTGCTGAATGGGACGAGTTCATCGGGGAGGATCTCGAGTACGTGCGCACCTGTCCGAATCTACCACCGGGAAAAGGCATCCAGTCCAAAACTTCCAACTCCTCCCACTGAATCGACTCAACTTGCGGCCATGGTCGAAATTTTTCTTTTCGGTTCCAAAAATTATCTAAGAGCCACGGATTCGCACTGATTAAACACGGATAAAATGAATTCAGAATATGAAGACAAAGCAACGGGCATCAAAGTAGAATTACTAACTAACACTA
>JBHHWX010000414.1:0-5598 GCA_046756745.1 bacterium
CCCCAACTTTTTTTTTAAATGAAGAATAATTCATTGCCTGAAATGACTTTTTACATAATTGCAATTGATGTGCCATTTGATTTTACTGAAATAATGACAAAGGTGACACTAAATTTGCGCATGATTTTCACATGCTCATGCAAATTTTGCTCATAGACTTATATTCCCCAAAAAGTACGAAGTAGTTCTAAAGCGGATTTATGACATAGTCATTAAGGGGGTGGAACAAATTATTAGAATATTTGATACCGTGTCCTGGATAGCTATACAACGGCTAAAATATAGGACAATAACGCAATATTGTCAAGTATTTTCTTAAAATATTGCGTTTCTTTGCTATTTTTTATGATATTTCGAAGTTCATAAAAAAGTCAGCAAACGCGAGTTTAGAAATTCAAATGTACTAATAATTTGTTAATATTAGGGATAAAATCGATAGGATACAAAGGATGAAAACCAGCGGAATGATAAGATGATTTGGTGAATTTTCAAAAAAAATTCCAAAGGAGATCCCAAAACATGCAATGTAAAGGCCTAGTCGTGTACTTTTTGCGTTTTTATTGTCTAACTTTGCGAAAGATCAAAGACATCTTTCTATAAGAGACGGCTCTCCGTATGACCCGCCATCTCTCGTAATTGCTTAACCTGCTCCTCATTTCCGATGACAATGAGGACATCACCGGATTCGATGACCGTTTCTGCCGGGGGATTGATTTGCAAAGATTCTCCGCTGCGGTCAAAGCCGATCACCAAAGTACCTGTTTTGCTGCGAATATGAAGTTCACGAATGGACTTTCCGACAAATGGACTTTTGGGGAAAATATCAATTTCCTCCAAACGCAGAGAAAGCTCGGAATCGCTCATGATCACATCCAAAAAATTGAGAACTTTCGGACGTAATAGCGCCGACGCCATTCTTCTCCCTCCGATCTGTGCTGAGGTAATCACTTTGTTCGCCCCGGCTCGAAAGAGTTTAGCCACACTTGCTTCATCCGAGGCGCGCGCAATGATTTTCAAGTGAGGATTAAAGCCGCGAGCGGTCAGTGTCACAAACACATTTTCGGAGTCTTGCGGAATGGCCGCGATTAATCCCTTCGCCGTTGTGACGCCAGCATCGAGCAGCACCGAGTCGTGCGTCGCGTCACCTTCGACAACCAGCAATCCCTCGCTTCGTAAATGCGAACACAACTCAGCATCGCATTCGATAATCAAAAATGGCACCTTGCTTTTACTCAGCTCATCACCAGCATGGCGCCCCTCAGTACCATAACCGCAGATGATAATATGATCTTTCAATTTCTGGATACTCTTTTCCATCCTTCTCGATTTAACAATTTCTTTTAACTCACCTTCAACAATAGAAACTGCCAAGTTTCCAATTGCATATCCAAACGACCCAATCCCTAGAACGATGAGTATGGCGGTAAAAGTGCGCCCGTGAGACGTCAACGGCTGGACCTCGTGAAAACCAACTGTCGAAAGCGTAATGACCGTCATATAAAGGGCATCGCCAAAAGCCCATCCTTCGACAAGAACATAACCGAACGTCCCGGTTAAAAAAACTAAGATTAAAAAACCGATGGAAAGCCAGAATCTTTTTAGGGAGGCCAACTCTATTGACTTTCAACTTATGCCTATATACACTTCACAACGACTCGATTTTGGTTCACAAGTCAGTTCCTGTTGGGCGGCTATACATCATGGTTCTTCGAGCTATCGCATAAAAAATACGTATGGGAAGATTATGAACCAACCGATAAAGAAGGTTCATCCGAAATGGATAGATGATGCGCGGTCGCTTTTTAGCGACGGCCTGGATCATCATCTGAGCCGCTTTATCCGGCGTCAGCAGCCAAAAACGATTTGGATTATTTCGGTTGATCGGGGTATCGACAAAGCCGGGATGGATAACGGTAAACTGGATATCCGGCAATTCCACCGCTTTGCTTTGCATGAAGTACTCCAGACCGATTTTCGTAAGACTGTACACACCCCGTGTCGGTAAGCCGCGCATGGAAGACGCCGACCCGATGCCAGCGATGGTGCCCGACTTTTGCGGAAGCATCACCGCCAAACAAGCTTGGATGGTGTAAATCGCGCCCTTGAGATTAGTATCGATAGACGACTCGAACGCTTCCCAATCCCATTTTTTGTGAGAGGAATCCATACTGATACCGCTGTTAACCCAGGCCACATCGAGCCGGGCCGTTTCCTGGTGAAAATCGCGCACCGCAGAAAACACGGCCTCGCGATCGCGAACATCGCAGACCCTTATCCAAAACGAGCTTCCGCTGTCGCGAAGCTTCTCCGCAAGCTCTTGCATTTTGGATTCACGACGACTGAGAAGACCGAACTTGACTTTGTAAGGCGCCAATGCTTCGGTAATGGCCCAGCCCAGCCCGGAAGACGCGCCCGTAATGAGGACGGATTTTTCGCTCCAATAAGATCGTAAGAGATTATTCATCGAACCTCAAATCATTTAGCCTGTATGATTCATGAACTCTGTTGACTATTTGGCTGCTCGCAGGCCCAAAGCCATTAAAAAACAGTGGATTAATGGATTGTTGGAGTGCTGGAGTTTTGGGAGGCGGCCGCCAATCCATCACTACGCGAGTCTAATCGCTTGTGCCTTTGTGGTTCATTTAGTCACAAACCCGCCCTCTGATGCAATCCTTATTGAACCAAAAGTATTCAATAATTTCTGTAAAATCAAGTTAAAAACAAAAGCCCGGAGTAAACGGTCAGTGACGGGGGGGATGTGACACAGGCTTCCAGCCATAGGCATCTTGCAGGCAAGATGCCTGCCTTACACTACCCGTAACTGACCGATTCCAGCCCGGACTGCCAGAAGCGGGGCTTTTTAATTCAAGGCGGGACGTTTATTCTAATACTCCAAACAGAACACGTTTTTTTAGACAGTGTCATTTCGAAAAGCTCACGCACCCGTCCCCGGGTGCGTTTGGTTATTTTAAGAAAAGAAATCCGTTGGGTTTTTCTATCCGTTGGAGAATAGATCTGTTCACGGACCAAACTTAGCGAAGACGTCTCGCCGGGCGATCTGGGTTACTGAAACGAAGTGAGCTTTGACCGACGGATGCCTTCGCTTAAGAAAAGAGTCTTCTTAGCCAAGTTTCTCATTCACTTTCTCTTTTATTTGAGTATACTTTTCAAGCAATTGTTTATGAGCTTCGCGATTCGCCATTAAATCATGTAATTGAGCCAAATTTTCTTTCGAGGCTTGCAAATTTTTTCAAAAAACTCCGAGTTGATAATTTCAGCAATCTCGGCAGGAATTTCTATTTCTTCGATATTATCCAACTGGTCGATAAAAGCGCGCCAGGCCTTTTTCTTTTTTTGTGGATCGATGGGTTCGGTCAAGTATGCGTTGTACATGAAAGCGAATAATTTGCCCAATTTACCCGGAAAGATTCTCTGCCATTGCGAATGGATAAAATTCGCTCTTTTGAATTGATTTAACTCAATTTCGGTCTTTAAATCTAAAATGTCAGCGGTACTGACTTTGTCCAGATATTCAAGAGAATCATTCTGGATACAAGACCGGATCAAATCGCTTTCAAATTTCAGGGATTCGATATGATTATCAAGCGTTGTTAGGTGTTGTTTTAACAATACGTTTATCGAAATTTTATTTTCCAGTACGGGCTTTATTTTATCAATCGAGATGTTCAACTGCCTGAGAAAAGCAATAATGGATAATTTCTTTACATCTGGCTCGGAAAAATCTCGATATCGATTTGTGGGGTTATATTTCGGGTTGATTAATCCTTTCATCTCGTAGTAATTAATCGCTTTTTTCGTAAGCCGGTTTTCTTTTTTAATTCTTGGATAGTCATCATGACCTCCTCATTAATTGGTTGACTTTACTTACTCAATACTAATATAAGCCAACCCCTCGGGGAACAGTCAAGTGTTTTTTTTGGAAAAACGTATTTTTTTTAAAAAAGTCATTCACATCATCATTTAATCGGGAATCTTGTGTACACCAGGTGCATTTATCATTGAGAGCCACTGCGCAATCAAGACGTTTGCGCTGCGAGAAGCGACAGTTTCCTAAGAACCTTCCAGCAAAGAGATAGCCCCAGCAACATTTCCTACCCTGCTACCCAGCGCCTCCACCCGATCCGCCCCCACCAGCCCCACCTCCCGCGCTCGCGCCGCCGCCGGTTCCGGTCGCTGAGCTGAAACTGCTGCTGGCCACGCTCACCATCGAAGATATAGCCTGGCCAAAGGCAGGGCCGAAATGATCGCCAGAAGCGCTGCCATGATAAACATACCATGGGAATAGATTGTCGTGCTGCTCGCTGGGTACCCATCCAATCAGCTCTTTGATGCGTCGCGAGGTAAGCCCCAGCACCATACCGTAGATCAGGTAGCGGCTGAGATTGTCCTTCAGTACGGACCGGTCCGACTCCACGAATTCGTATTTTTGCAGGTACCGGCGCAGCGCTTTCCACTGGGCATACTGGTCTACATACGGCCTGGCCACTCTGTTCGTGGCCAGGGTTATAATGAGCAAAGTCAAGCCTGCTGCCAAGGGAGAGACGGCGCCCGGTCCTGCGAGAAAAATTGCAATGACTCCGAGCACGATCAGCACAATAGCTGGGAGCAGACCCTGGAGCATTTTTTTTCTGCTCTCCACATCATAAAATCCTTGTTCCTTTGCCAGAGCAGATACTCCTTTCTTCCATTCATAGAACCACTTTGTTGTTGTGCCCCGAGACTTCGCAATTTCTTTCATTGCGATTCGATCCTCTCCCGCGCCTAATTCCTCGAAGAGAAAGTCCAGCACCTCTTTCTCAAAGGGCTGAACCGTTGCCGCTTTTTTCTCCAGGGCATTACGATCCAACTCGATAATATACTCCGTTTTTTCTCTTGTCCAAAAAAGAGCTCTCTTTTGAGTGGTCTTTTCTTTAATCGTTAAAATTCCCCTCTGAGCCAAATCGAAAATGGTCGCCAGCAGGGCGCCACCTGAGACCGTGCGATAGTTCACAAAATAACTTATCAATGCCGGCGGCAGATCGGTCGGGATGTCTGAGTAGAATTTAGCACGAAAAACCGATGGATAGGCCCGGCCATATTGTTTGAAGATCCGCATCCAGAACAATACTCCGGCAATAGATAAAACCGCAAATAGGATCGACCACCTGGTCCAACGCTCGTTGCGAGCGGCCAATTCCTGGCGCGCTCTGATTCTCGCTTCGTTTGCTTCCTTAGCCCACTGCGTCTCTTGTGCAATAATAAGATCGAGTTGTGGGGCGTTGCTGGTTTTGGAAAGGCCTGGGACCAGTCGGGAAGGAAACAGTATTCTCCCTTCCCAGTACCGGCGCCTCGGTAAATTCGACACCTCGAAGTGGACGGTATTCGCATCTCTTATGGACACACTCCCCCACAGCGGACCATGGGCCCAGGCGTGGATTTCGTCGCGCTCAGCCCCTTCCGGCAGCTTGACGGTTACACTCACTTCACCGGTCGCGCGATCCCAACCCTCGCCTATAAACATATAGTAAAGCTCTGCGACGTCGGGATAGACTCTGAGCAGGTCCGTAACCCGGTAAGAAAGAACAAACGTCCGCGTCT
>JBHHWX010000415.1:0-5583 GCA_046756745.1 bacterium
AGGCATCTTGCCTGCAAGATGCCTGCAGGCTGGAAGCCTGCGTTACATTTTCCCCTGTAACTGACGCCCAATTTCAACGCGTTGTTTTTAATTGCTTTTTGATAGTGTGCTTGCTATATTTAAAACTTTGTATTTTGACATACGTCGGAAATGAAAGAAGTTATCGAAGAAGCCGTCCGGTTACTGGAAAAGAAGGAGCCGTTTGTTTTAGCGACCCTGGTTCGCACCCAAGGCATGACGCCGCAAAAAGCCGGAGTCAAGCAGTTGATTCGTCAGGATGGCAGCAGTATCGGCACCCTGGGCGGAGGCTGTGTCGAAGGCGACATCTGGTTTTACGCCAAAGAAATGTTGCGCGAAAAAAATGGCCCGCAATATCGCGACTACAATCTGAATGAAGATATCTCCGAGAAAGATGGGATGGTGTGTGGCGGCACGGCGACTTTTTTTCTGGAACTTTTTTGCGAAAACGCCGAATTTCTTGTAATAGCCAAAGAGATTGTTTCGGCCTATCAAGGCGGCCCGGCAATATCGGTCGCCACGATTGTTTCTCAGAACGAGGGCGAAAATCATCTAAGCGCAAAACTGCTCATCCGGGAGGATGGCTCCACTTTGGGCTCGCTGGGAATGACGCACGTACAAGAACAGGCGATCAGAGCAGGCCGGAAAGTGGCGACGGTTGGCGAGAACATCTGTTTCACGACGAAAGATGGAACCACGGTCTATGTGGAGGGATTTACCACTCCGCCGGCATTGGTGATTCTGGGAGGAGGCCATGTCGGCAAAGCTGTTTATCATTTAGCCGTCCCTTTGGGATTTCGAATCTTTATGATTGACGACCGCCCGGAATTTTGCACCCAGGAGAGATTCCCTCTGGCGGTTGAAACGCTGGTCGATGACTTTGATAAAGCCTTGCAGAAACTGGACATTCATTTTAACACGTTTATTCTCATTGCTACGCGCGGGCATCGTTTGGATGACATCTCGACCTTCGCGGCTGTCAAGACAGCGGCGCGTTATATCGGGTTACTCGGCAGTCGACGAAAAAATTTGATGATTTTTCGCGATCTGCAAAAGCAGGGCGTCTCGCCGGATCGCATCAAAGAAATTCACGCCCCGGTCGGTCTGGATATTGGCGCTCGTTCACCTGAAGAGATCGCTGTGAGCATCCTCGCTGAAATTATCTTATGTCTGCGCGGGGGAACCGGCCAATCTCTTAAAAAGCATTGGAGTGCAAAACTTTAGTTTTGCTTTGATTCTATATGAGAAAAATTCACAGACTTTACATTACTGCTTTGGTCGTCACCTGCTGTGTTGGATGCGACCAATTTACAAAAGAAATCGCAGAAACGAATTTAAAAATGACGCCGCCTCAATCCTATCTCGGAAATGTATTCCGGTTACAGTATGCGGAAAATACCGGAGCGTTTTTAAGTCTGGGTGCGCAATTACCTGAAATAGCCCGCACCTGGCTGTTCACCATTCTCAGCGGCGCTCTTTTGGCTCTGTTACTTCTCTATATGATCTTCAACCGCGATATCAGCCGAAAACACGTCTTAGCCTTGTCATTGATTTTGGGGGGAGGTCTCAGCAATCTTATCGACCGAATTGTAAACGACGGTCGCGTCATCGATTTCATGAACATGGGCGTCGGTAAACTGCGTACGGGTGTCTTCAATTTTGCCGACGTCGTGATTATGCTTGGCATGGGACTGATTCTTTTCTTAAGCTTCAGCGTCCGCTCACAGTCGAAACCCGAAGAGCATGCGGATCCCGATCTGTTATAACTCACACTGATGAAAAACCAGCGACAAAGAGGCGGTCTTAGGGGCTATTTTTCCCTGCTAGGTCCCGGGATCGCGGTTGCAGCAACAGGCATAGGCGCCGGCGACATGGTCGCGGCCGCTGTATCCGGATCGCGATACGGTTTCGCGATTGTCTGGGCGGCAGCGGTCGGTGCGCTCATGAAGTATGTGCTCAACGAAGGGCTGGCGAGATGGCAATTAGCCACGGGCACCACCTTGCTCGAAGGGTGGGTGCAGCGCCTGGGCCGGTGGGTGCAAGTCTATTTTCTCGTCTATTTAACGCTGTGGTCGTTCGTGGTCGCCGGCGCGCTTATCTCTGCCTGTGGACTCGCGGCGCACGCAATCGCACCCGGGCTCTCGGTTGCCGTTTGGGGAGTGATCCATTCGATTTGTGCTGCGGCGATTGTACTTATCGGCGGGTATCGACATTTTGAAAGCTTAATGAAAATTTTTATCGGATTGATGTTCGTGACCATTCTCGGCTGTGCGCTTGCGGTTTCTCCTCCCACCACCACAATTTCGGCAACGATAACGAGAGCGGCTGTCCCGGCGGGCAGTGCGAAGTTTATTCTCGGAGTCATCGGCGGGGTTGGCGGGAGTCTCACTTTGCTAGCTTATGGTTACTGGATCCGGGAACGGCAGTGGCACGGGCCCGGTTACAAAAACACTGTGCGTATCGATTTGAGTCTGTCCTATATTTTAACCGGCATTTTCGGCGTCGCGATTATGGTGTTAGCTGCAAAAATTTTGCACGAGCACGGTCTCACTGTTGAAGGCAGCTCCGGGGTCATTCGTATGGCGTCCCTTTTGTCGAGTATCCTCGGTCCGGTTGGCCATTGGGCTTTTTTGCTGGGATTCTGGGGAGCGGTGACCACCTCGATGATCGGCGTTTGGCAAGGCGTCCCATATCTGTTTTGCGATTTCGTCGGCTTGATAAAACGGTTGCCTGCTGACGAACGGCAAGCCATTGTGAATACGCGCTCTGTGTGGTATCGCGGCTACCTGTTTTGGCTGGCAGCGCCGCCCATGCTGGTTTTACTTTTGGGCAGACCGGTTTGGATGATCGTGATTTATTCCGTCATCGGCGCGCTGTTTATGCCATTCCTGGCCGGGACGCTTTTGTACATGAATTCCCGGCGTGACTGGGTCGGCCAGGAGCTCCGCAACGGCTGGTTCACAATCGGGGCGCTCGTGCTTTCGTTACTTTTATTCGGCTATTTGTGCATCGATGAGTTGTGGAATGTTTTCACAAATTTCTAAGCCGGCAAAACAGGAAACTCTAAGGATAAACCTAACGCGGCGAGGCCGCAACCAAAACGGTTTTAAAAATATTAGCCACGGATTCACACTGATGGACACGGATTTCTTAACAATTCTACCGGGAGGCAAACTGCTTCAGAAAATGCGTTGAATTTTACCAAATGGTGATTATTCTTTAATTTTTAAACTTTGTTTTTATCAGTGTTTCATCAGTGTCAATCAGTGGCTAAAAATTATTTCGCAAAAAAATCAAGACTTTATTGGAAATACCTTAAAAGTCTTGCCATGAGAACATTGATTGACCCGGATGTCAATGTATTACAACTGGAGAAAAATATGACCGATGAAAAATTTATGCAGCTTGCTATCGAAAAAGCCCGGGAAGGTTTAAAAAGCGGACAAACGCCATTTGGCGCCTGCATCGTCAAAAACAATGAAGTTATTGCGTGCGTTCATAACGAGGTGTGGCAGAGCACCGACATTACGGCGCACGCCGAGGTGCACGCTATTCGCGCGGCTTGCAAGAAACTCAATACTGTCGATTTGTCGGGCAGCACGATTTACTCCACATGTGAACCGTGCCCGATGTGCTTTAGCGCCTGTCATTGGGCGCGGATATCCAAGATCGTGTTCGGCGCGCGCATTGAGGACGCCGAAAGCGCCGGCTTCAACGAATTAGCGATTTCGAATCAGATGATGAAGCAGACCGGAGGCAGTCCGGTAGAAATCGTCGGAGATTTTTTACGCCCGGAGAACCAAGCGCTTTTTCGGGAGTGGATAAATTCGGAGAAAAAGCGGGTCTATTAACCTGAACTAACTTTTGCATTTTTTTAGCAAAAAAGTTTAGGCCACAAAAATGAAATCTCACAAAAACGAAACTATTGGAAAATTTATTTTTGTGACAGTTCAATTTTGTGACCTTGATTTTTTGGTTGCGGCTCCGTCGTATTAGGAATAATCCACGTTAGGAGACGTTTGCAAAAGCTAAAGCACAGTACTCCAAATCATTTCAGTTTCCTATTGCAATGATCAATTTATTCTATTATTTTGAGTCCACTCTAAAAACCGATGGGGCTGTCTAAAAAGGGGAAAAGATGTTCAAACTGAGAAAAGGAGGTCATCTTGCTGAAGTCAACTGAAGAATACATCGCCTTAGAAGACCGGTACGGTGCGCATAATTATCATCCTCTCGACATCATCGTTGCAAAGGCCGAGGGCGTCTGGGTTTACGACCTGCAAGGGGAGCGCTATTTAGACTGCTTGAGCGCCTACTCCGCCGTCAATCAAGGCCATTGCCATCCCAAAATTCTCGCAGCGTTTATTGAACAGGCGAAAAAAGTCACGCTCACTTCCAGGGCTTTTCGCAACGACAAACTGCCGCTTTTCTGCGAGAGATTAGCCAAGCTGGCTGATATGGAGATGGTTCTGCCCATGAACTCCGGCGCCGAAGCCGTGGAAACGGCTGTGAAAGCGGCGCGCAAGTGGGGCTACAAGAAAAAGGGCATTTCCGAAAACCAAGCCGAAATTATCGTGTGCGAAAACAACTTTCACGGCCGCACCACGACCATCGTGGGCTTTTCTTCCGAGGAGCAATACCGCGACGGTTTTGGCCCGTTTACCCCTGGATTCAAGATTATCCCATTTGGCGACGCCGATGCGTTGCAACAGGCGATCACCCCCAACACCTGTGCGTTCCTGGTGGAGCCGATTCAAGGCGAAGCCGGTATCCTCATTCCTCCGGATGGCTATTTAAACAAAGCTCAAGAACTGTGTCGAAAAAACCGGATGCTGCTTATGGTCGACGAAATCCAGAGCGGTCTCGGGCGGGCCGGCCGCTGGTTTGCGTTTCAATATGAAGACGTGCGCCCCGACGTGATCATCGTCGGCAAGGCTTTGTCAGGAGGTTTCCTGCCGGTGTCAGCGGTCTTATCGAGCGCGGAAATTATGGGAGTGTTTAACCCCGGCGACCACGGCAGCACTTTTGGCGGAAGTCCGTTAGCGTGTGCCACTGCTTTAGCCGCACTCGAGGTGCTCGAACGGGAGGACTTAGTGAAGCGCGCCGATACTTTGGGCCGATCCTTTCTTGCAAGACTGAAAACGATCAAGAATCCGCATATTCTCGACGTCCGCGGCAAAGGGCTGTTCATCGGTGTGGAGCTCGATACCAAAGCCAGACCCTATTGCGAGGCGCTGAAGGAAGCAGGGCTGCTCTGCAAAGAGACTCACGAGAACGTCATTCGTTTCGCTCCGCCTTTGGTGATTACGGAAGAGGAATTGGATTGGGCGTTTGAGCGGATTCGGAAGGTTTTGGAAAGTTGATCCGTTCAAAATTTCAGCTCAATTGGAATAGAATGTATAAGGCATGGTAACCAATCACAGGGTATTAATCTTTTTTGACAGGATAACAGGATAAACCGGATTGACAGGATGACTCTTCTCCAGGTAAAACTCCAACTTTTTTTACTTCACCTTTCTTTGACCCAAAGTTTAAGACCAAGCCGATTGGCATTTGCTTTTGGAT
>JBHHWX010000416.1:0-5566 GCA_046756745.1 bacterium
ACTAAAAAACATCGGAAACGACTCATCCCAGAACCCAATCTCCGTCAAAAGCTGGCGTTTAAACAACAAACAAGCGCCTTGAGGCTGCTCCACATAACTGCGATGCTTATGGTCAAAATCACCCATTTTCCAACTGTTGAAGAATCTGCTTTTCGGAAACAAAAGACTCAACCCGGTTATTTCAAAGAAAACGTCGCGGCGTCTCGGAAATCGCCGGCAAGACGGCTGAACGGTTCCATCCGTATTCAGTAATTGCGGCGCAATCAATCCGGTCTTTGTATCTTCCTGCAATGTTTGCATGAGAATCGTTAAACTTGCCGGTTGCAGGGTTGTGTCGGGATTGAGCGCGAGAATAAATTCTCCACAACTTTTGCGGAGTCCTTGGTTGAGCGCTTTCGTAAAACCAAGATTTTGGGTGTTGACCACTAATTCTACCCGGCTTTTTTGATCGTTACTGATAACTTCAGCAATTTTGTTTCGTGTACCATCTTTTGAACCGTTATCGATGATGATGATTTCACACGTCACATCTTTTGCTGCGTGAAGCGCCGAAGCTAAACAAGCAGTAATTTCAAGTTCGTTGTTATACGTGACAATCACCACCGAAAGATTCGGTATGCGGTCATCCGGCACAGACCAGCTCCCTAGAAAAATCGCTGAGGTTCTCAACGCCATTTTCAGTGATGACAAAATCATCTTCGATGCGAACGCCGCCGACATCCGGCACATAAACACCCGGTTCCAAAGCGATGACATGACCCACTTCGAGCGGATCATTGCTGCGCTCCCCGATTCGCGGCAGCCCGTGAATTTCCAAACCGATTCCGTGCCCAAGTGAATGTTGGAAAAATTCTCCGTAATTCCGCTCTGTCAAATGATCCCGGGCAATTTTATCGAGATCTTTGCCTTTCATGCCGGAACGCACGGATGACTGTGAAAGGCGCAAAGCCGATTCAACGACGTCAAACATTTCTTCTTGCTGAGATGTCGGCCGCCCCAAAACGATGGTGCGGGTAAAGTCGGAAGCGTAGTCGTCGACAACCGCTCCAAAATCAAGGATGACCAGATCACCTGCAAGCAATTTCTTTTTTGAGGATATCCCGTGCGGCAAAGCGGAACGCACGCCGCTGGCAACAATAGGTTCAAAAGGATCCGACTCACTGCCGCTGAGCTTACTGCGATACGATATTTCTGCGGATACCTCTAATTCAGATATCCCGGGTTTAATCATCCTAAGGATCTCTGCGTAAACTTTACCGCAGATCGCAGCCGCTTTTCCGATACTTTCGATCTCAGCCGCTTCCTTAATACTCGCGATCCTCTCGATGATTCTTTCACAAGCCACCGGCCTCATTTTCGGAAAGTTTTTTCGTAAATAGCTGTACTCTTTAACAGTCAGGTGCGCGGTTTCGAGACCGAGCCTTCCATCAGAGCTCAATACGCCCGTCTTTTTCAGCTCGCCGAGTAAGTCCTTTTGAGCGATAAGAATTTTAGCATTGTTGACCTGATTATGTGCCTGCTGAGTATATCTTCGATCCGAGATAAAAAAAGAAAGGCCGGATGTGATTAAGGCAATTCCATTCGACCCTGTAAAACCAAATAAATATCTTATATTTGCCAAAGAACTGATAAGAAAAGCATCGAGCTTGAGCTGGGCCAGACGTTCTCTTACTTTCTCAACTCTTTGGTGCATTCTTCAATTCTGCTAACTTCTGTTTGAGGACCTCGATTTTTTGGGCAAAAGACTCATTCTCGGGATTTTTTCTGAGAAGGAGCTCAAAGACATCAATAGCTTTGGCGTATTGACCTTGTGCCGCATAAATTTCACCCAACGTCGGTGTCACGATTTTATCGCTTTTTGATTTTTTGATTTTAGGGGTATGAACCGGCGTCTCTTTATATGTCTGCTCCGAAGAGAACTGAAAACGATTTGGTTGGGTAGGGGTTGACGGCGTCACCTCGAATGTTGGTTTGAAATCATCAAATGCCGGCGTTTCAAGCGGCTCCGCTTCTTCGTGTGCTGGTTCATCGCTATCTAATTTCGGGAAATAGCTCTCCGGATCTTTTTGAATCTCACTAACTAAATCGTCATCCGGCGGAGAGGTTTCCTCGAGTATCTGAGATGAGGGGTCTTCTTGCACAACTTCGTCTTTAAAAATATCATCGAGAATACTCGAAAACACCTCCTCCTTGTTCTCATCTACGTCTCGGCCTGGTCTCGGAAATTTCGACGGTATCTGCTCATCGGGTTCATCTGTCTGAAATAGTGAATCTTCTTCTTGTTTGCTTTGTGAAACCGGTGACATCGATTGCACATCGATATCAGAGGTGACCGAACGCGGCGCTAAATAGTCTTGGTCCGTTTGTTCATTCTCGCCTTGCAAAATGTATTCACCAACACGACTGCGCGCGACTTCGTCCAGAGGATCGATTTCGAGTATCTTTTTGTAACTCATCTCACAGGTATTTTCCCAACCTATTTCCTGCATGAGATCGCCGTACAACTTATGAGCGGCCAAACACTTCGGGTCGAAAAGAAGAACCCGTTTAAATTCTTTCTCAGCTTGGTCATACATTTTTTGAGCGAGATAGGATTTGCCTAAAACCAAATGCCCGGTTACGTAGTACGGGTGTTTTCTGATTCCGTCCTCACACAATTGAATGGCTTCCTCCACCCGGCTCATTTTTAAATAGATATCAGCAAGCCGGGCAAACAAGATCGAGTCGGATTGTGAGGTGACTCGTTCTACTAAAAATTCAATTTCTTCGTTTAAGTCCTTCATCTTTCTAACCTGCATCAATCAATTAATGCATCGAACTTGAATAATTCGCAAAGCTAAAGTTAAGAAAACATTGAAGCAATCGCAATAGATTTCTAACCCAATACTTCTAAGGTCACAAATTAAATTCACCACGTCGAAACTGATTTATTCAGGATTTCGCTGGCAATTTTTTCAACGGCGGCGTCAATGGCCTTTTCACGGCTCGCAGTCCCCTCGTCCGGATTGAATGTTCCCCATTGCGTAATCTCTTCTTCCCAGATCGTCTTTCTCTTTACTAAATCCTCGAAAGTGACTCTCACTGTAATGAAAATCTGAATCTCTTCAACTTTCTCCTGACTGGTGAAGGCTCCGGCGCGGTCTTCAACGCGGACGATTGTCCCTTCCAAGGAAGAATCTGCACGCCTGCGATCCGTAATACGAAGAGAAGCATCCCGGGTAAATTCATCGATAATCTGATCCGTTAACTTTTCTTTCACGCCAAATTCCGAGGTCTGATCTTGAAACAGAGGAATGGCAATTGTTTTAATGTGCGGCGCTCCTGAGCTCGAAAAAGAATAAGCTCCACAGGAACAAAACACGGCACACGCGAAAACGTGAAGTGACGCTTTCACAAGTGCCCTAGTAAGGTAAATCATATTCTTTAATCTTCCTATACAAAGTTCTTTCGCTAATGCCTAACGAACGCGCCGCTTTTCTTTTACTCCCTCCGAAATTCTCGAGTGCGCGATTGATCATGAGCTTCTCCATTTCAACCAAGGTCTTTTCTCCGAAATCATAATCGTTGTTGCTCTGACTCGGAATCGTCTCATCCGGCCTCGGGACCACTTCGGTCAAATAAGGTAACGATTTTGGCTTCTTTTCGGAATAGGTAAATTGAAAAAACTCTTCACGGAGTTTCGAAATTTCCGATTTTAAATCGACTAAGGCGCGGTAAATAAACTCACGCTCAACTTGTTCTGAGGTGCGATGTGTCGGTACGGGAAGATGACGTTCAAATTGGCTCGGCATTTTAAGATAATTCGATAGCGCATACTCATCGACCTTTTTGCCCTTTTCCAAGACAATGACGCTTTCCACCATATTTTTAAGCTCCCTGACATTTCCGGGCCAGGGGTAATCCTCCATCATCGACAACGCGCTTTCGGTGAACCCTTCGAACTCGATATGATGCTCTTTGCAAAAATCGCTGCTAAACTTTCGGACGAGGGTACGAATATCTTCTCTACGCTCACGCAACAGAGGCATCGTAATATTAACCGCATTGAGCCGGTAATAGAGATCTTCGCGAAACTCTCCGGCCTGCACAGCCCGCTCGAGGTTTTTATTGGTGGCCGCGATAACACGCACATCGACATTTTGCACTTTGCTGCCGCCCACTTTCATGAACTCTTTCCCCTCTAAAACGCGCAGCAATTTCACCTGTGTTCCCAAAGGCATTTCGCCGATTTCATCCATGAAAATCGTACCGGTATCGGCCAGCTCGAAAAACCCTTTGCGCGCCCCAATGGCGCCGGTAAAGGCGCCCTTTTCGTGACCGAATAGTTCCGACTCCAAAATGCCCTCAGGGATCGCGCCGCAATTGACAACCACTAAAGGTTTATCCCGACGCCGGCTTTGAGCATGAAGAGCCTGCGCCACCAATTCCTTACCTGTGCCGCTCTCACCAATGATCAGCACTGAAATATCTGTCGGGGCAACTTGTCTGATGGTCAACAGCAACCTTTGGATCGGCGGTGAATGACCGATGATTCCGAAATTATCGTCCATAATTAGGGATTATTTTGTGATTTAAAGTATTCTACTGTGTTTCTCAGTCCTTGGTTCAAAGTGACTTCAGGTTTCCAGTTCAATATCTTCTCGGCTTTCTCAGCGGACAAACAACTTCGCAGTTGTTCGCCGGCTTGCGCCGGCCCATGTTTCTCTTCAACGTCCACACCCGAATATTCTCTGAGGGCGCGAAACAACGTATTGACATCGGTTTCAATGCCCGTTCCCACGTTAAACGTATCGCTTTTCTCGTATTCCAGCGCCAGCAGGTTGATGCGTACCAAATCATCGATATAAACATAGTCGCGTGTTTGTTTACCATCGCCATTGATAACCGGCTTATCTCCCGCCAACAAAAGCTTTGTGAAAATAGCGACCACCCCAGCTTCACCATGTGGATTTTGTCTCGGGCCGTACACATTAGCATAACGCAAAATCACTGAGGGAAGTTTATGTACAACGCCATAATAGAATAAATACTTCTCGCAGGTCAATTTCGTAATCCCATAGGGGGAAACCGGCCAAGTTGGGTGATTTTCAGCGGCAGGGAAAATTTCCTGCTCTCCATAAATAGCGCCCCCGGTCGAGGCAAAAATAAATTTCTTGATATTATATTTGATGCTGTTCTCGAGGAGATTGAGTGTACCGAGTACATTCGTTCTGGCGTCAAATTTGGGATCCGTGACCGATCTTCGAACGTCCATCTGCGCCGCATGATGATTCACAATATCAACACGGTGTTTCGCAAAAATCGCGTTGACAGCATCGTCTTGAATACCTAGTTGAAAAAACTCCGCTTTTGGATTGATATTTTTGCGTTGTCCCGTCGAAAGATCATCTACAATGACAACATCGTGGCCACCCCTGATGTAAGCATCAACGATGTGGGAGCCGATAAAACCAGCCCCGCCGGTGACTAAAATTTTCATTGAACGTTCCTGTCACTTTATACAGTCAAACAAAAATTATTCTATTATCCCGAAAAACTTTTTTTTTTTGCAAAAGAACTTAAAGAA
>JBHHWX010000417.1:0-5539 GCA_046756745.1 bacterium
TAACTCTGTCAGGGTTAGAGTCTTACAAAAATGTCTGTAAATAGTATTCATAAAAAATAGCATTAACCCTGACAGAGTTTTTCAACGAGTTACGTACACAAGTCACTTCACTCAAAAAAAATCTCAGCTTACCTTTTCCGAACCAACAGTGGCTTTAACTTTCTCGAATTGCAACAGTTTTTTCTTGGCATCTATCCTCACAAAATCGCCTTTTTCAAGCTCTCCGGCAAGAATCCGGGTCGCAAACTCATTGACGATCTGCCGCTGCATCAGCCGCTTTAATGGCCGCGCGCCGAATACCGGATCGTAGCCCTGTTCGGTCAGATAATCTTTCGCCGCCTCGGTGAGCTCCGCGTCCAAGCCCTGGCGCTGCAAAAGCGCACGCACAAGCCGGTTGAATTGGATATCGACGATGCTGTGAATATGCTCGCGCGTCAACGGATGGAACACGATGAATTCATCGATCCGGTTCAAAAATTCCGGACGCAGTTGTTTGCGCATCCGTTGCAGGATCTGCTCGCGAGTTTCCCGGTAGATTTGATCCCGGTTCGCGTCGGTGAGGTTTTGAAAACGCGCCATGATCAGATCTGCGCCCAGGTTCGAGGTCATAATAATGATAGTGTTCTTGAAATTCACAACGTGACCTTGGTTGTCGGTGAGGCGGCCTTCGTCCAGCATTTGCAGAAGAATGTTAAAGACCTCCGGGTGCGCTTTTTCGATTTCATCGAGCAGAATCACGGAGTAGGGACGTCTTCTCACCGCTTCGGTGAGCTGGCCGCCTTCCTGGTAACCCACATATCCCGGCGGGGCGCCGATAAGACGCGACACGTTAAACTGTTCCATGTATTCCGACATGTCTAAACGAATCATGGCGTTTTCATCGTCGAACATGAACTCTGCCAGGGCGCGGGCGAGCTCGGTTTTCCCGACGCCGGTTGGTCCCAAAAAGATGAACGAGCCGATAGGCCGGTTCTCTTCGCTCAACCCGGCGCGGGCGCGTTGTACTGCAAACGACACCGCTGCGATGGCCTCGTCCTGGCCGACCACGCGTTCCCGCAGGCGGTCGGCGATCTTGAGCAGCTTCTCCCGTTCACTTTCCAGCATTCGGGAGATGGGAATGCCGGTCCAGCGCGAAACGATCTCTGCAATGTCTTCTTCGGTCACTTCCTCCTTGAGCAACGAACCTCCCTCGTGAATCTCCGCCAATTTTTCGTTCAAGGTTTTGAGCTGTGTTTCCAATTCGCCGAGTTTGCCATAGCGCAGCTCAGCAGCTTTGTTGTAGTCGCCTTCGCGTTCGGCCTTCTCCGACATCGTGCGTGTCGCTTCGATCTGTTCTTTCACAGCCCGGACCTGTTTGATGGTTGCTTTCTCGACTTGCCAGTGTGCTTTCAATTGCGTCGAGTTTTCCTTCAAGTTGCTGAGCTCCTCTTTCAGCTTGGCGAGTCGTTCTTTGGAAGCGGCGTCTTTTTCCTTTTTCAAAGCCACCTGCTCGATCTCGAGCTGTTTGATGCGCCGCTCGATTTCATCGATTTCTTCCGGCATGGAATCGATCTCCGTGCGCAGTTTCGCCCCGGCCTCGTCGATGAGATCGATGGCTTTGTCGGGCAGGAAGCGTTCGGAAATATACCGGTGGGAGAGCGTCGCTGCCGACACGATGGCGCCGTCGGCGATGCGCACGCCGTGGTGCACTTCGTAGCGCTCTTTGAGTCCCCGCAGGATGGAGATCGTATCCTCGACAGACGGCTCCTCCACCAGCACCGGTTGGAATCGCCGTTCCAGGGCTTTGTCTTTTTCGATGTACTTGCGGTATTCGTCGAGAGTCGTAGCGCCGATCATGCGCAGCTCCCCGCGGGCGAGCATCGGTTTCAACATGTTGGCGGCATCCACCGCGCCCTCTGCCGCGCCAGCGCCGACCATGGTGTGCAGCTCATCGATAAACAGTACAATTTGTCCTTCCGCCCGCTCGATTTCCTTGAGCACGGCCTTCAGTCTCTCTTCGAATTCGCCGCGATATTTTGCGCCGGCGATCAGAGAGCCCATTTCGATTTGGACAACCTTTTTGTTCTTCAACGATTCCGGAACGTCGCCGTTGGCAATACGCTGCGCAATGCCTTCGACGATAGCCGTTTTCCCGACGCCGGGGTCTCCCAGCAGCACCGGGTTGTTTTTCGTGCGGCGGGAGAGCACTTGTATCGCTCGCCGGATCTCTTCGTCACGGCCAATCACCGGATCGAGTTTATCGCGTTTCGCTAATCCGGTCAGATCCTTGCCATAGCGCTCCAACGCTTGATACTTGTCTTCCGGGTTTTGGTCGGTCACGCGCTGACTCCCGCGAATTTCTTTCAGCACTTTATAGATAACGTCTTTCGTGACGCCATGCTGCCTCAAAATCGCTGCCGCTGCCCCGTCCTTTTCAGAGGCAATCGCGATGAGCACATGCTCGGTGCTGACATACTCGTCCTTCAATTGCTGCATTTCTTGCATGGCAGCGTTGAACACACTGTTCAGTCTATTGGAGATGTAAATATTTCCGACTGCCCCGGGACCGGAGATTTTCGGCAGTTTTTGCAGCTCTTCCTGCAGGCGGCTCAGCATCAAATTAACATTGGCGCCAAGCTTCTTCAAGATAGCCGCCGGAACCCCTTCAGGGTCTTCTAACATCGCTTTGAGTAAATGTTCGACTTCAATCTGTTGATGTCCGGTTTCCGCTGCAAGCTGCTGCGCTTGCCCAACAGCCTCTTGTGCTTTTAGTGTAAACCTTTCGAGAGTCATTTGTTTTGCTCCTCTTTCAAATGAGTTAAATGCTTTTTGAGTAACTATTCAGGCGTGAGAAGCTTCGGAGTGCAAAACTTTAGTTTTGCCCTGTTTCAATGAAAGCCGCAACGCTAAAGCGTTGCACTCCAATACAAAGGCTGAATAGTTACTTTTTTGAGGAAATGGCTCTGTCTCGCACGAGCCTTTTTTAGGCTTTTTCGACAAACATTGTGCCAAACAAGCAAATACATCCATAACTCCCTTATTTGTAGATGTTTGATGGTTTATCCATTCCGGCGCCGACCTTGCCAAAATGCACGTTTTGAAGTCCCGATTCGTCGTATTCTGTAATTATGGCATAAATGGAAGTCATGCCAAAACAGATTAAAAAAAATGAGATTTTGTGGGGTGCCTAAAGAAAGCGTTCTCGCAATACGATAAAAACCTAAGGCACTATGATATTATCTTTGAACTTTTGCATTTCTTTGCAAAAAAATATGACACCTTTTCTTTGGAAGATTGTTGTGAGACGTGAGACGGCAAACGTGAGACGCCCCCTTCTCCAACACACCATGTTGAGAGGCACGTTTCACATCTCACGTTTCACGTTTGCCAGTGTGGCTTTGCCGTGCTGGTTTGTTTTGGTGGGTAAATATCAAAAAAATGAGCCACGGATTCACACGGATTGAACACGGATAAAATGGGTTTGGAATATTATGACATAACAGAAGTTATTATAGAATCAGCTTTTGAAGTATACAATATAATTTCGGCAAGCAAAAAGTAGAATTCAATCGCTTCATCTATTGAAAATCCGTGTTTCATCCGTGTAAATCCGTGGCTGAAAAAATTCTTAGTAAGTCACTGTTTTACCGATATTGATCGATATAGAGCCAACCCTAAGCGCAGTGAAGCCGCAAACAAAAGAATCCTCAATGAAATCAACAATCATTAAGAAAGAAACCAGAATTTCAACTCTGCGACGATATGTCCCAATTGCATTAACTCTCTGTGGCGGTGTGTTTTTGACGGTCGTTGCGTTCCGCATGGTTCGCATCTGGGAAGCCAAACAGAGTCAGGCACATTTCCAACGAACCGCTGACAAACACAATTCCGCCATTCGGCGGGGGATTGAATACAATTTGGAGATTCTCCAGTCAGTAGGCGCCTTCTATGCCGCCTCGCGTGAAGTTGAGCGGCGCGAGTTTAGCGAGTTTGTAAAGCTTCCGATGTCAAATCGTCCGAGCATTCGTGGCCTGGGATGGATTCCGCGGGTGCAGGACAAACACCGGCATCGATATGAGAGTTCTGTGCGTAAAGAAGGTTATCCCGATTTTCATATCCTTGAAAAGGATGATGTGGGTCAAATGGTTTTGGCCGGTCAACGCGAGGAGTATTTCCCGGTCTCTTACTGGGTCCCATATGCAGGTAACGAAAACACCTTGGGTTTGGATCTGGCTGCAGATCCTGTCTTTCAGGAAGCCATGGACAGGGCGTGCGACGCCGGTCAAGTGACCGCAACTGCGCCAATGACGCGACAGCAGGGTACAGACATCCCATTTGATTTGTCGGTGTTTATGCCAATTTATAACCGCGATACGCCAAAGAATTCCCCGGAAGAGCGCCGTCAGGGCTTGCTGGGGTTTGTGATGGCAGCCTTTAGGATCGGCGATATCATAGAGCAATCCTTGAATTATTTGGATATCGCTGACAGCGACATTGACATTTATCTGCACGATGTAACGGTTGTACAGAATAAACAATCTCTCCATTTTCGTCCTTCGCGCGTATCGAAAAACAAGCAGCATGCGATCAGCGAAAAGGAGGAGCGGGTTCAAACAGAGTTGCATTCTGTCACCACGTTCGACGTGGCGGGGCGGTCGTGGTCGATTTTATGCATCCCAACTTTAGATTATATCGCTGCCGGAAGAAGTTGGCAGCCCTGGGGGGTCTTGATTGCCGGGATACTCTTCACTTTGATGGTTTCGGCTTACTTTTTTATCAATCTTGGACGCACTGCGAGGGTTGAACATCTTGTGGCAGAACGTACCGCCGAACTTTCTTACACCAATGAAGAGCTCGAGCGTGAAATCAGGCACAGTAAATATATCGAGGAGGCCTTACAAGAGGCCAAGGAGGCCGCCGTATCTGCAAACATGGCCAAAAGCGAATTTCTGGCCAATATGAGCCACGAAATCCGTACGCCGCTCAACGCCATCATCGGGATGACAGAGCTCACTCTCGACACCGAGTTAAGCTCAGAGCAGAGCGAATTTCTCAACGTGGTGCAATCATCTTCTGAAGGGCTTCTCAGCCTCATCAATGACATTCTCGATTTCTCTAAAATTGAGGCTGGACAAATGGAGATGGAGGACATCGACCTTAATCTGAGGGAAGTCGTTGAGGGCGCCGTCGAAATATTTGGTATTCGTGCTGAAGAAGAAGGCATTGAGCTGCTCTGTTATGTGGAACCATGCGTACCAGCTTACGTCGTCGGGGATCCTACTCGGCTGCGGCAAGTGTTAGTAAACCTTACCGGGAACGCGATAAAATTTACAAAAAAGGGCGAGGTCGCTGTAAAGGTTGTATCAACAAGAAAATCTGGACCCGACAAAGACAATAGGGTCGAGCTTCATTTTATGGTCTCTGATACTGGTATTGGGATCTCGCAACAAAACATAAAAAAAATATTCGAAAAATTCTCGCAGGCCGACAACTCCACCACACGTAAATTCGGGGGCACCGGTCTCGGTCTGAATATCTCAAAATCCCTCATTGAGTTGAT
>JBHHWX010000418.1:0-5531 GCA_046756745.1 bacterium
CGTGGGTGAAAACGTATTTCTCACTCCTGATTCCAAAACCGAATTTGCTTTGGGAAATCTGAGCACCGGGCAATTTAAGGATGTTTCCTTTACGGTTTTTACAAACAGCAAAGCGACGAGCGTACCTGTCGATATTGTTTTGCAAGAAGATCGCGGTCGTTATGATAAAACGCTGCCGTTAGATTTACCTTTTAACAAGCCACAGAGGAAGGGTAAGGATCTTGTCGTGTCCGGGTCGTCAACCTTTGAACTCGGGAATGAGGACCCGTCGAGTCTTTCAATAGATGTGGACGCCAATATTCCAAAAAGTAAAAATAGCAATCCCGATGCGATTGCTATCATTTTAGGCGTCGAACAGTATAAGAGTATCCCTAACGTGAGCTTTGCGAAACGGGACGCGTCCATTTTTAGAGAATATGCAACGAGAATTCTGGGCGTTCCGGACAGCAAAAACAATATTTACTTCAAAACAGATTATGAGGTGACGAAAGGAGAATTCTTAAAACTCTTTACCGGAAATAGCTGGCTCAAAAAACGAATTCAGCCGAGCTCGGATTTATATGTCTATTTTGCCGGTCACGGGGCGCCCGATATTAAAGATAAATCTGCTTATCTTATCCCTTCTGACGGGGACGCCAACTATCCTTCCCAAACAGGTTTTAGCCTTCATCAGCTCTACAAAGAGCTTTCAAATCTCGAGGCTCGGTCGATTACTGTATTTCTTGACGCCTGTTTTAGCGGCGGCACGCGCGAGAATACCATGCTTCTTGCCGACGCCCGGCCTCTGCTCATCAAAATAGAGGATCCGGTTCTCCTGTCAGAAAAGTTGACGTCCTTTTCCGCTGCCAGCGGTTCTGAAATCAGCAGCGGTTATCCTGCTAAAAAGCATGGATTGTTCACATATTTTCTATTAAAAGGTTTACGAGGCGACGCCGATCAAAATAGCGATAACGCCATTACTGTGAAAGAGCTCGAGGAGTACCTCGCTGCTCATGTAAAAAGAACTGCCGGCCTGTTGGACCGCGAGCAAACGCCTTACGTGTCTGCAAAGAATAAGCAGATCGAGTTAGTAAAATTTTGATATGAGAAATTACTTGCAAAAGCTGACCTTACTGCATAGAACTCTTTAATCATTCATCACTCTTTTCATCATTTAAGAAGGTTGGCTTTTGGATGAGTCATTGGAAGGAGGTGAAATAGACAAAACTGATTTATGAAGAAAGCGTTTTTTGTCAAAAAAACCGAAGTTCGAAATCCGAAAAGCATTGATGACTCTGTTGATTCATAACTCTGTCAGGGTTAGAGTCTTACAAAAATGTCTGTATAACCCTGACAGAGTTTTTCAACAACATTATTGATGAGCTACATCTGTATTTCGAACTTCGATATTCGTATTTTGAATTTCCGGCTTGTCTCGTTGGATTTCTATTGCACGGGGCTTGTCCGGATAAGGAGGTAGGAAAAATGAAATATTTGAAGGTAGGTCTTTTAATAGTTGTCATGCTCCTTTTTGCTACGAATGGTTTTGCGCAGCGCAACGGTCAATGGGAAATATTCTTCGGCGGCGCCATCCCACTGGGACCAGATTTTGTCAAGGATAATTTTGAAGTTGGCGGAAGTTTTCATGTTCAGTATGTTATGTTCCTTTCACCCAGACTCGGCCTGAGCTTTGGTTTAGCCGGAGAAGCGTTTACCGTAAATCAGGATATCAAGGATGCGGGCGTCGATATCGAGCTCACGGTTGCTGAGCTTGGCATCGGACTGCGGCCGTATTTAACTCCGATGGAATCCAATATCCAAATCTACCTGTTTGGCATGGGCACCTACAATGTAGTCAAGTCAACCATCCGCGATGATTCTGGCTTCGAAGAGGATTTCGAAGAAAAGAAAGCAGGAATTGCCGTTGGAGGCGGTTTTGAAATACCAGCAGGATCTAAATTCAACATCCTTTTGCAAGGCTTAGGAAGAGTTATTTTTACCGAGGGAGACAGTTTTTCGTTTTTAGGGGTCACTGCGGGTTTGGCCTTTTAATTCATTATTATTCCTAGCGCGGCGGAGCCGCAGTTAACACCAAGTATAAGGTATAAGGGAATAGGGGAAGGACGACCTATTTCCATATATCCTTATTTCCTGAACCTAGGAAATGTCATCTGAAATCTGATCAAACTTGTGCACAAAAATGCAAAAGTTCACCTGTAATAACAAATAACTTTTTAGAGGAGGTCGTTATGCGTAATACAATCTCATTAGTACTTTTATTAGCATTTGCAATCTGTTTCATTGGCTGCGGCGGTTCCAAGCCACTGGTAGAAACCAAGGCAAGTCCGATTCCGGAGTGGTTTTCAAATACACCGCAAGACCCCAATTTCCTTTATGCGGCCCAAACGGCAACGTCCAGAGATTTAGGCCTCGCAATCGATAAGGCGGTCACAAGAGCACGAGCCGAAATTGCTCGTCAGTTCGAAGTCAAAGTTCAGGGTTTGACAAAAAGCTTTCAAGAAGAGGTCGGTTCTAGTGAGGACTCTGAAATAAATGAGACGTTTTCACAGACCATCAGAACCGTGGTTTCATCGCAGCTCATGGGAAGTCGTGCGTCGAAGACCACCCACGTGAAGGATGGCAACAATTACCGAGCTTACGTGCTGGTGGAGTATCCGATTGGCGCGGCCAACCAGGCTTTTATGAATGCTCTGAAAGCCAACCAGAATATGTACACCCGGTTCAGGGCTTCGGAAGCGTTTAAGGAAATGGATGATGAAGTGAAGAAGTACGAGGAATGGAAGAAGGAACAAGCCGCGAAGAGGCCTTAACTGTCGGCTAAGATGATATTTTATTCCGGCAGCGTAACCAACTGGATATTTCTGCTTGTTTTCTCACAGCTTTGCGTGGCGCCCTGTTTTGGACAAAGTTATCCGGGCTGGTTTTTGAACCCATCGGAAATCGAATGTGAGAAAATAGCGGTCGGTTTCGCCAATCCTTCGTTCTATCCGGATTCCGCCGCTTCATACGCCATTCGCAATGGTTATGAAAACTTTGTCCGGCAAAATCGTACCGAGATCAAGGGAGGCCAGGCCTTCTGGAATACCGAAGCCGGTATGTACTGGATGGGCTCGAGTTTTACCGAGAGGTTTGATTCAACCCGGATTGACCGTGCCGCAACCAGTCTTATCCCGGTGGATACATTGGCAACTGAACATTTTGTTGCCGTGTTGCTGGCTGACCCGGGTTGTCGGCTCGAGAACCAGTCCGGAAATCATCAATCTCCGGTAGACCTGCCCGAACCTTCTTGGATTGAGGGCCCTCCTCGAGACCGCAGTTACGATTACGCTGTTGGTCTCGCGCCAGAGTATTATTATGAAAGCAGCTCCTGGAGGGAAGCTGAGATGCTGGCGCGCCGCAATCTGGCGCGTACGGTCTATACGAAAATGCAGGTGCTGCAAAAAATTGGCGCTCAGGGTCAGGAGATTCTGAACGAAGAACTTTCGGTAGTTTTACGGAACATGGAAGTTGTTTCGCGTTGGCGGGATCAGGAAGAGAAGTTTTTTTACGTGCTCATCCGGATGCCGAAACAGTGATTTCCAAAAGACTCCTCGTAATTGGTTGCGGGGAGTCTTTTTTTGCGTTGATGGGGGTGTTCAGCCTTCAGGCTGTATGGGGGTGGTCGGTGTTCAACCTTTAGGTTGTTTGGGTGTGGGGGAAAAGGAACACGCTAAAGCGTGAACACCGTTTTTTCGGTGTTCAATTAGAATCACCGAAAGACATCTCATGTCTGCTATTTTTTGCAATTAAATGGATATTTTATGGGGTTAAAATGTACAATAAACGTACAAAATGATGGGTTGTTTGATTCGTGAAAAGGCATGCTGAGGCAAAATTAAAAAAATGGCTGGAAAGTCCATATCGCAAGCCATTGATTATTCGAGGAGCGCGACAGGTTGGGAAATCCACGCTGGTGCGCAATTTTGCCAAAGACAATCATCTGAACTTAATTGAAGTTAATCTTGAAAAACACCTGGAGCTGGATTATATCTTCAAGACCCTGGATATTCCAAACATCATACGAGAAATAGAAGGGCTGACCGGAAGAAATGTATTAACCTCGAATACACTGCTTTTTCTGGACGAAATACAGGCTACGCCCCGGGCTTTACAGGCGCTGCGATATTTTTATGAAGAAATTCCCCAATGTCCCGTTATTGCAGCAGGTTCATTGCTTGAATTTGTTCTGTCAAAGCACAAATTTTCCATGCCTGTCGGCAGAATTGAATATCTCCATCTTGGCCCGATGACGTTTGAGGAGTTTTTACTCGAAAAAGACAAAAAACTTTTAGACTATATTGATAATTTCGACCTGGCAACCCCAATACCTCAAACTGGTCATAAGCGTTTATTAGAAAAACAGAGGGAATATCTATTCATCGGCGGCATGCCTGAAGCCGTACTGAGATATATTCAAACGAATCAATTAAGTGAAGCCATTAGCGTTCATCAATCAATTATTGAAACGTATAAAGATGATTTTTCAAAATACGTAAGGCAAAATCAACTTATTAGATTGCACCGGGTTTTTAATTATGTTCCATTTCAGGTTGGGAAAAAAGTAAAATACAGTAATATATCAAGAGACGACAAAGCCCGTGAATTACACGCAGCCGTGGATTTGCTCTCAAAAGCAGGGTTAATTACGCCAGTTTGTCATTCCGGTTGCTCCGGGATTCCGTTGCATGCGCAAGCTGATCTCTCAAAATTTAAATTACTTTTTTTGGATATCGGTCTCATGAATCGAGTGTGTGGATTGGATTGGCTGGCTATTAGTTCCATGGACGAGCGAAAATTGGTGAACGAGGGCTCAATAGCTGAACAGTTTATCGGACAGCACCTGCTCTATCGAAACGATGGACAGGAAGCGCCGAAGCTGCATTACTGGCTGCGTGAGAGAAAAACAAGCAATGCCGAAGTGGATTATGTCATATCGCGAGGAAATGTTATTTTACCGGTTGAAGTAAAAGCCGGGAAAAGTGGTTCTCTGAAATCGGTTCTGCAATTCGTATTTGACAAAAAGGCTCAACTGGCTATCCGTTTTGATTTGAATTTACCTTCAATTCAAAAAGTATGTCACAAAATTCAGCAAAACCAGAGTGCCGAAAATGTTACGGTTACTTTGATTTCTCTGCCACTGTATATGGTTGGCCAATTAAATAGATTAATTGATAGAATAAGAAAATCAGGGGTCGGTGTTCAACCTTCAGGTTGCCGGGGCTTCACTTAGACTGTAAACTTAAGGCAGATTATTTGGAGTCGGTGTTCAACCTTCAGGTTGCCGGGGTCGGGTGGGGGAGAAAAAACCACGCTGAAGCGTGAACACCGAAATGAATTTAACCACACAGGTTCAGCTATGCACCAAATCGCTTTGACAATGCTCTTGTTCTTCTGTGCCGGAATCCTCCCGGCCCAACAGCTTGCCAAGCTCCACCTCATCGGCAAGCCGGAAAAATCCGCTTCGGAAATCGTGGCGAAGCGTGACGCCAACG
>JBHHWX010000419.1:0-5520 GCA_046756745.1 bacterium
CCCCGAGGACGGGGCTTAGAGCTTATTTCTGAGTTTTCGGTCAGACACTAATTAAGCGCTAAGTGAGAACAGAACGATCCTTTGCAAAATAAAAACCTAAAAGTCGCCGCCGGAATTATCTCGACGCTTTTGACATGCTGCACTCTCTGTGCGCAGGAGATCCGGGTTGAAGATTTGCAGTTTAAAAACAACAAGCGTGTTTCATCCGGAAAATTAAAAAAGGCAATTCAGACTCAGGCAAATCCCTGGTACCGGCTTTTTCTATTTTGGAAAGCTTCTAAAATCTTCAATGAAGAAATCTTTCTTTCCGATTTGCTTCGCATCGAGAAGTATTATCATCAGGAAGGGTATCTCGAAGCCCGGGTAAAAGACTACAAATTGCACTTCAACAGAAAGCACGATGAGGTTAACATTGTTGTTGTCCTCGATGAAGGCGAGTTGACCAAAGTGAACCGCGTTAGCTTCGTTACGACGACGGATTCTCTGGCCATCCCTGAAAAAAAGCTAAAAAAAATGCTTAAATTAAAACAGGGCAAAGGCTACCGGGAAGTCGATTTGACCCAAGACTACCACAAAATTGTCAAAAGATTCAATAACCAGGGGTACCCGTACATCGTCGCGAAAGTGCGGCCTGTTGTCGACAAACAGGCCCATTTAGTCGATCTGCAATGGGATTTGGATCCGGGGCCGTTCAGTCATTTTGGTGAAATTCGTATTGCCGGCAACGAGAATATTTCCGACAAAGTGATTTTGCGCGGATTAGGTTTTCAACCGGGGAAACGATTTACGCAAAGTCAATTGGCCAATGCACAGAACCAGGTCTATCGTCTCGAGCTTTTTCAGTTTGTCAGCCTGCGGGCGGTGACTTCGGAACAGCGGCGCAGCGACATCCCGATTGAAGTCCGGGTGAAAGAGTCGACTTTGCGGACCCTGAAGTTCGGTTTAGGGTATGGCTCCGAGGAATCGTTTCGCACGTTTGTGCGTTGGCGGCACCGAAACTTTCTCGGCGGCGGACGCATTTTACGTATCTTGGCCAAACACTCGACCAATGTGCTGCCATTGCAGTTGGAATTGGAATTGAGTCAGCCTTATTTTCTCGACAACCGGAACGATTTGAGCGTTAAACCTTTTTTTGTATGGCAAGAAGAACGCAGTTTCAAAGCTCGGCGTATCGGGTTAGAGACCACGTTTCATCGACAGCTTACCAGGCGGACCAATACGTTCATCAGGGCTACGATAGAAAGGGATACCGTCGATGTGAAAGTGGACAACCCGGTCCCCGAAGCTGAAGACTTGTTTAACAAATCTGTCCTGCGGATCGGGATCCAACGCAACTCCACCGATCAGCTTTTTAACCCCAGCCGCGGTTCCATTGCCACCGCCTCGGCGGAAGAAGCCGGACGCTTTTTAAGCACCCCGTTCCGCTATCTTAAATTATCCGGCGAATACCGCAAATTCAAGCAGTTTAAGACCGGACAAATCTTTGCTTGGCGCCTTCTGGTTGGAAGCATGCGGCCCATCCGAGGCAGCAACATCACACCTGTTGAAGAGCGCTTTTTCTCCGGCGGCAGTTACTCGGTGCGCGGATGGGGACGTCAGTTACTTGGACCGCTGCAAGTGAGCACGACAGCGGATACGGCAAATGCTCGCATCGATACCACCATCGTCCCGCAAGGCGGCAACAGTATTATCGAGGCCAGCTTCGAGCTCCGTTTCCCGCTTTATAAACATTTTGCTGGTGCGATCTTTTTAGACTGCGGCAACGTCTGGAGCGATTGGGATGATTTCGATGTTTTTGATTTGCGATATGCCGTTGGCGCAGGCCTGAGATATAACACCTTTATCGGCCCGGTTCGTATCGATTTTGCCTGGAAACTCAACAAACAGCCTTTGGACCAAGGCCGGTTTCAGTTACATGTGAGTCTGGGACGAGCGTTTTAACAGAAGTGCAAAGCTTCAGCTTTGCATATTGAAATGAAGGAATCTGTTTTCAAAAAATATTTCTATCATCCACCATTATTTTTGAACACTGCAAAGCTAAAGCTTTTCACTCTAAAAAAATAATTACGATAAGGTGAGCCTGCTGCGGTGAATTTTAATACGGAACTCTGAGTCGTCATTTCTGCGAGATGATTTCCCGAACTGCTTTCGCAAAATTGGCGTCCACAACGCCGATGATACCCACCTCCCGGCGGTCGAAAAGCTTCCCGAAGGCGTTTTTCTCTGCAATAACATAGACCGGAACTTTGGCGGCTTGAGCCGCCGCCGCAATCTCGGATTTACTGTTCGGAGCTAAATCCGAGGCTAAAATGACCACCTGCGCTTTCCCTTTCGATAACACGCGGAGAGTTGCGCTCAAACCCAGAGTCAATTTCCGTGCACGCTGAGCAAACCCCAAAATTTTGAACAATTTTTCATTGTCCGGCATAAAGTCTCTTTTCGAGTTTTGTTTTGAAATCAGGGGGAACGGAGATTTTTAAATGGCGTTCCAGAGACTTTTTTTTCAACGCCTTGGTCAAACACGATTTTTCGAAACATAAATACGCTCCTCTCCCAAGGCGTTTTTGCCGGATGTCGATTTCAAGGCTTTTGCCAGGGATACGAACAATGCGAAGCAGCTTTTGCTTGACGCGCTTGGCGCCGCACCCTATGCAGGTTCGAATAGGGTCCATTCCATCGATTTTTTTTATGTTCAAAAAGCCCTGGAAACTTAACACAAACAGTCTAAAAAGTCAAGTTAGATCAGAGAATCATGCATAGCATTAACCCTGACAGAATTTTTCAAAAACGTCATAGATGGATCACTTTAAAACCTAAGTTTTGTAGTTTATTCGTGAGTTTTGTTCGTCCTTTGGTTACACGAACTTCAGTACTGTCAAACTCCCGTCGACCTTTGTAATTCTTTCTCAGGGCATGAAAAGATTTACCAACGTTGACGTTCGGTTTCCTAAGAACCTGCCGCAGCTCGAAGTCGTCGTCTCGAACGTCGCAGCTTGATAAAATACAGGACTGTAAAACCGCGTCGTCGGCAGCCGAATCTGAAAATGTCAAGTCAGACCCTGCGCTTGGCATAAGACCGGCTAGCGGGCGCCATTCAGACTGAATTCCGAGCCACCGGCAGGCAGCTTCATAGATCATGACCGTGCCTCTAACTTTCCCCTCGAGACTGTAGCCGGCAATATGCGGGGAGCCGATCGCTGTTTTGTGCAGTAAATCTATGTCGATATCCGGTTCATTTTCCCAAACATCGAGACCAGCAGAAATCTTTCCGGTTTCGAGAACTGACTTTAAAGCGGAACCGTCGACCACGGAACCTCGCGATGTGTTGATCAAAATTGCGTTGTCTTGCAGACGCGCGAGAAAGGCTGCGTCCACAAGATGATGAGTTGGATAAGGCCCGCCGTGATGCAACGGGACATGCAGCGTGACGATATCGGCAGAGAAGATGTCGTCTAATTCAACGAATTCTTCATGGCCGCCGAGAGCTTTCAGCGGCGGGTCGTTGACCAAGCATCGGACGCCTATGGTTTGCAACTTGTGCAAGACAATCGAGCCAACATGCCCACAGCCGATGATACCGACCGTTTTTTCCTGCAATCGAAAAGGCGCGCGCTCGCTTAAAACACACAAAACGCTCAGAATATATTCGGCTACAGCATTGGCATTGCATCCCGGCGCATAAGCAAAAGTGATGCCGCTTTGATGCAAATAATCCAAATCTACGTGATCGAAACCGCTGGTTGCTGTTGCGACGAATCGCACACGGCTTCCTGCGAGTAAGCCGGAGTCCACTCGAGTCACGGAACGGACCAAGAGCATATCGGCCCGGTCCGCCAAGTCCGGAGTGATGGCGCTGCCGCTGTGAGTGAACACCTCTCCCAGAGGCGCAAACGCCTGGTGTACGAGCGGGATGTTTTCATCGGCAAGGATGTTCATTTTAATCCAACCCGGCCTATAGTTTTACGATGATGCAATAACACCTCGAATCATTTAACCTGATTAATTCACAGCGCGGCGAAGCCGCACAGGCTAAGGCTAAGTTCCGAACCCAACTTTCATGTCTTGTTGGCAGTTCTTAGCCTCAGCCAAGCCTTAGCCTTAGCAATTTTTTTCATAAATCACCTAAAAATTGATGAGTTCATGTTCCACTTTTGGATATATTTCATCGAGCTTTTTTTGGATTTTAATCGTTTTACTCAAAGCAGTAATGATCTTACAATAACGCTGTGAATCGTCCATGATTCGGCCTTTCCGGTCTTTCAAATACTTGTGCAGCACCTGATACCCGCCGATGTGATAATTCCATACTTCCGGTGTTACGCGTGCAAAATACCTATCTTTGTTGATGTAAACACGCTGTTCTTTTTCTTTGTAAATGATTTTTTCGATCCGATCAGTTCCGCTGACAACGGGAAATTTTGCCACAGGTGGATCAACAGCTCTATCTTTCAACAAATGAAGATCAGCCAATGCTTTGCCCATTTTCCCTATTTTTTTGAATAGCCCATAATCCGCAGTAAATGGCACTCGCGGAAAATCGATCTTTAAAAACTCGGCATAGGTTTCGCGGTAGACATTGCTGTAAAATACGCCGTAGATGTAATAGAGAATTTTTTCGGGTGTGGGCCGCTTCCCAAACGCTGTGTGCAATTGTTCAAAAATAATTGGCGCGATGTTAGGTTTTTTGCCATAGGGCTCTCTCGTATCAAAGACCATCATTACTGTACCGGCGCCGGCAGATTTAGGGTTACTTTGTTCTTCATCGGGATAAATATAGAGGGGGAATAAGTAATTTATATCATAAGCGCTTACGGTTATCAAAGCCAATCACAAATTTGTCTCGTGCTGTCAGAATTCCGGTTACGTTGATCGGAAAAATTTCATCTATTCTTTTCCATCCTAAATATTGTTGAATATGTGACGTATTTCTGGGAACGAAGAAATACCAGGGTGAAGTGGGTTTAATTTCACAATAATTCTTTTTATGAAACTCATTTCTATCAAGCCAGTTGTATTTTTCTTCTCTCAATCTGTATTGGTCCAAATGAAATACTTTCGGTTTTTTGGCTTTTGTATTTTTGATAAACAGAGTAATCGACACACCTTGCCGAATGTCAAATACATTCTCATCTTTTCCTCCGGCGGGCGTGGTTTCTTTTTTCAAGCTGTTGCCGTAGAATGGCGATCTGCTCAATTTCTTCCATCTCCAGCGTATTGGTCAGGTAGAGTTTGAAGCGCTCGTCTTCAGACATTTTATAACCAAGTTCATCCAAAACAAAACCCATCTTCAACCAAAATGAGACTTTAAGATAGCATGAATGGAACGAACGATATAACCGACAACGGCTTCAGGCGTATAATAAACGCCGCGCCGCTCACGAATTTTGGGGTCATAGGTTGCCAAGAAAGTCTCATAAAAATGTATGATGGGATCTTTACCTTTCCCGGTTCGGTGATATTCATGCAGTATTTTCTTAGCGTCGGCGACATGTAAAATCTCCACAATATCTTCGACGATAA
>JBHHWX010000420.1:0-5500 GCA_046756745.1 bacterium
ATCCTATGATAATTATTTACAGTTGGTTAAGGCAATTCCGCGAAGTGAGAAATGTGAGAAATGTTAGTGACTTATCAACAGTCTCAATACGTTCATTAAGTGACCTGTCAAGGATCCCAATACGTTCAAGCAGTTCGGTCCTTAGATTGGCAACATCGGCCTTTGTAGCCATATTCTTTTCGATGGCATCCATGCGCGTTTCAAGGCGAACTATCGCGCCGGCTGGAGATCGGCGTATCTCTTCCATATCCTCAAATGTTGTTTTGAGGCGCTTCTGGACAGACTTGTCGATGAGTTCCTCGAGATTCTTTGGATCTATTGTAATCTCAGCCATGTGTTTTGTTTCGCGCAAATACATTGAAATATAGTTGAAATAAGTGAGCTTGTCAACCGAATTCTTTATCACTCGGTAATCCGTCAGTTACGGGTGGGTGGCGGTGTACAAGCTTCAGCTTGCTCTGGCGAGCGGTGCAAAAACACGCTAAAGCGTGAACAACCAATGAATTGCACCGCTTAATTTGTGATTGAACGAAAACTTGATTTTTGATGTCTTTGCGAGCGTTTCTCAGAGAAGCAATCTCCTTATTAGGCACGGCATGAGATTGCTTCGGCAAAAAAACGCCTCGCAATGACAGCTCTGAACGAGTTTTCGTTCAAACACTAATTAATTAACCTTATCTTGTAACTACTTTCGGAGTACAAATGAAAACTCTTATCGAAAAAGAACTCAAATCCATTATCCTCAGTCCAAAATTTGTTGCGACTTTTTCAGTCTGCTCGATTTTAATTCTTCTGAGTATCTTTGTAGGCATTCAAGAATACCAGGCGGCAGTTCGGCAATACGAGGCAGCCAACGAGTTACTGGTGCAGCAGCTTCGGGAGCAATCTTCGTTTATGGGATTGAGCACGCGCGTGTACCGTGAGCCGGATCCTATGCAAATATTTGTCTCCGGGGTCAATTACGATCTCGGTCGATTGTCAAACATCAATTCTTTTAACTCGGTAAAACTGACTAACAGCGTGTACTCGGATGACCCGATCTTTGCCGCCTTCCGTTTCATTGATTTTACCTTCATTGTACAGATTGTGTTATCGCTGTTCGCCATTCTTTTCACGTACGACGCCATCAACGGCGAACGCGAAGATGGAACGCTCAAACTCATTTTCTCAAACGCGGTGCCGCGAACTCAATATATCCTGTCGAAGTTTCTCGGATCTTGGCTGGGGTTGGGGATCCCCCTGCTTATCCCCGTGATGTTGGGGCTGCTGTTGCTGATGGTCTTTAAGGTTCCGGTCACAGAGACACACTGGACCAAAATCACGATACTGCTGGCTTCTTCACTGCTTTATTTCACTTTTTTCATCGCATTCGGGATTCTGGTCTCCGCGTTGACTCATCGTTCGACGGTTTCGTTTCTGTTCTGTTTAGTGGTATGGGTTACCTTTGTGTTGATCGTTCCGAGAGCGGGAGTGATGGCTGCTGGTCAGATGATTTCGGTTCCGTCTGTAGCAGAAATTGAAGGACAGCAAGACGGTTTTCAGAAGGCGCGGTGGAAACAATACACAGACAAACTTGAAGAGCGCTGGCGCTCCCGTAACCTGGACATGGAAGCCATGGATGCAGGGGACCGGGATGCCTACAGAGAGGAGCATCTTTGGAGCTGGATGGAAGAAGACGACGCCGAGCGAAAAGACGTTCAACAAGATATCGACGCCTTTTCCCGTAAACTCACTGAAGAGCTGCGGAATCGTAAAGCCGAACAAAAACGCCTGGCCTTCACCTTCTCACGCCTTTCACCGGCCTCGGCTTATCAACTGACCGCGATGGACCTCGCCGGGACAAATATCGACCTCAAGACGCGCTATGAAGACGCTATGCAGCAATACCGAAGCGACTTCACCGAGTACCGTGAAAAGAAGCAGAAAGAATCCGGAGGGCACGGCGGCATCCGTATTTCCATTGACAGCGACACCGGGTTTAAAATGAGCACAGGCCGCGATAAAGGCACGCTGGATTTCAGCGACATGCCACGATTCGAAACTCCGAAACACGCATTATCCGACGCCATCGTCCCCACGATTACCGGCATGGGCTTGTTGTCGCTCTATTCGCTGGCGGCTTTTGCCGGGGCGTTTGTGGTGTTTTTGAGGTATGATGTCCGATAAGCTTGTTTAGTACCCTTCTTAGTTAGTCGGTTCTAGCCTGGTTACTTGGGCGAGGTTCAGGCCTTACATGCCGGAGACGTATCTAGACATATTCTATTCGGTCGGTTTTATTGAGATACTTCGAGCGCTGGTCGTGTCCCGGATCAAAAAACGCAAGGCACAGCTTGAAGGAAGCTGGATCATAGGGATCGGCCTGGCGCCGTCCATTCTGACCTCACTCTATGGGCGGCTTATCGATTTAGGATACATGCCGAGATTGTGGAATTTTATTGTTTTTCCGATCGAATACTATGGCATCTTGAGCCTTCTCGTCTCCATGTCCGTGTTTCTATCCCGCAATTTCGCTCACACCAGTAAAAACCTCGAAGCCAAGCTTGTGCTGGTCACGGAGCTCTCGGAAAAGTTACAACATCCTGTGAAAAAACAGTTCCGCGTCATGCTGCGCAACGGCCGGCGGTTGCTGCGGCTGATCAACCAACTTCTCGACCTCTCCGGGCTGGAAGCCGGCAGCATATCCCTGAAGACCCGTCCGGAAAACATCGTCCAACTTCTTAAGGGCATCGTGCTTTCTTTCTCCTCGCTGGCCGAGACCAAGCGCATCAAGCTGAAGTTTCAAGCGACCTCTGATGAAACAACCGTTTATGTGAAGCGGTTAAGGGAAGAGTTGGCTCGGACGTCTGCCGCATCAGCAAGACGACCAGGCCGATGCCCAGCAACGCAGCGATCGCCCAAGGTAAGAGGGCTTTCAATTGCCAAGCACTTTTAGAGCGACCGTCAGGGTCTCGCTGCTCCGTGCCAATTCTCGATTTGCTGAGGGTGGCCGTATCAAGCGCCTTCAAATCCGCCGGCAATTCTTCGACATTTTGATAGCGAATACTGGCGTCTTTTGCCAAAGCTTGGCGATAATGCCGTCCAACGCAATGGGCACACCCGTTCGCAAAGCCGTCAGCGGCTCCGGCTCTTCATTCTGAATGGTATAAATCACCGCCTGTTCGTAGTCGCCTTTAAAAGGCATTTGCCCGGAAATCATTTCATATAAAACCACACCCAGTGACCAGATGTCCGCACGGTGGTCTGTATTGTCACCACGTGACTGCTCCGGCGACATGTAAGCGGCCGTGCCTAAAGTGGTACCGAGTTGCGTGAGTTTGCTGCGGTTGGTCAGTTTCGCCAGGCCAAAGTCCATGATTTTAATTTGACCTTTGTCCGTCACCATGATATTCGCGCTCTTGATATCCCGGTGGGTAATGCCTTTTTCGTGGGCCGCCTGCAGACCGGCGGCGATCTGGGTGGCATAGTCGATGGCGTCCGGCAAGGGTAGGGGACGACCCTCATCAACACCCCCCCTTAATTCCCCCATCGAGGGTAAGACACCCCCCTTAGTCCCCCCTCGAGGGGGGATTAGGGGGGTGTTGATGATTTGGTGCAACGATTTGCCCTCGATGAATTCCATAGCAATGAAGGTTTTCCGTCCGTTTCATCGATGGCAAAAATGGTGGCGATGTTCGGGTGGTTGAGCGAGGCCGCTGCTTTTGCTTCGCGTTTGAAACGTTTCTTTTCGTCATCACCGATTGAGGTCAACGACAGGAATTTCAACGCGACCGTGCGCTCGAGTTTGGTGTCCTCGGCTTTGTAGACGACGCCCATGCCGCCCTGCCCGATTTGCTCCAATATCCGATAATGCAAAATAGCTTTGCCGCTCAATTCACGCATATTCACTCCTGACTTTCAAGTACGACATCGCCAGCAGGCGAGCTTCACCGAGCTTTGCAAGAATATGATAATGTAAAACGGTTTGTTCAATCATTAACGACGTCTCCAAGCGATTGCCGGACCAATTTGTTCTATCTGTTTAATTGATGAATTAGTTTGGTCAAACATAAATTGATTGAATGTCGTGGAAGCGAGCCACAGTTAGACGGGCAAACGAATTGTGGCATTCCTCAGGATCGTCCCGTGCAATGCCATCATATTGGCTTTCGCCAGGCCGGTATTACCAAGAACGTGAAAAGAAAAAGTAAAAGCAAAGAAATTCTGACAAATTAATAATCTCATTCAAAAAGGTCCGCGTCTTCATAAGTTCGCAAATAACAATCTAGCGGAGCTCCGTCTCAAATAGACGCCCTGTTTCAGGGAGGATTTCTACAGTCCGGTTCTAATTTGTGCCCGCCGCCGGCAGGCTGCTGTTCCAGATGTCCGTTTGTAACTTCCATCCTCCACCGGCCTGCTGTTTCCAGAAGACCATGTATTTCCCAGAGTCTTTCATAGCGGTTTCTCCCTCTGGCTGTACTTTGAGGGTGTAGGTACCGATTTCATATGCGGTGTCCCCACTGCCCTCCACAGCGACGGTAGTCAAAGTCAGGTCTTTTAACCCCGCGGTAAAGCCGCTCTGCATAAAACTCTGTATGGCTTCCCTGCCATGCACCGCGTCGCTGTTCGGCGGCTGGATCACGGCATTCTCGGTGTAAAGGGCGGCCACGCCTGCGGCATCACCGCGACTGAAAGCGGCGGTGAACTTCACGTTTTCCGCCTCGATGTCCGTGCGCAGGGTTGCCGCATCGTGTTTCCCCTTCATCTCCACCAACACGACCTCCAGGGGTTTGTCTCCCATGTTTTGCGGCAGATGTTTTCCTGCAGGGGTCCAAATTGTTTGTCCTGTCTTAGCGCTGGTGTCGATAGCTTCTCCGTTTGGCAAAGAAAATTTCACCTGGTTATCGGACATAAACACCGCCACGGCGTCCGGGTGATAATGCATCACAGATTTTTCCCCGGCGCCGTAGGTAATGCGCACGACCCGCACGTGGTCGTTCTCGAACACAACCTGGTAGTGCTTCGAATCGACTTTAGTCGGGTCCTGGGCCGAGGCCATTTCGGCGAAAAAGCCGACAAGCAAGACTGCGAACAGACCGGGCAGAAACAAACGAATTGCCTTCTTCATGATATGTACTCCTTTAGTATTAGGTGAAAAGGCTATGAGCAGACATGATTTGATCAGTTGTGAGATGACGTTGTCTGCTCGTGCCAAAATAGGAAAAAATGGGCAGGGAAAATATCACAAAACGGACAAATGCTGTAAGATTTCGGCCAAAATGGGGGGAAAGGAGTTAAGCCTTTTCGCGGACGACGCCGCGAAAAGATGGCTGACTCAGAATTGCCCGCGAAAAAGAAATCCGAATATTTAAATCCAAAATCCGAAACCTGTAGGGTGTTCACGCTTCTGCGTGTTGTTTCTGTGTAAGTTAGATCCTAAGCTTCTTCCAAGACTTCGCTTGAAAGAAGTGACTCCATTGGAGCAGTAGTCATTTTAACAATTGAAACACACAAAGTAGGCAGT
>JBHHWX010000421.1:0-5455 GCA_046756745.1 bacterium
AAGTGCCGCCCATCCCTTATCCCTTATACCTTAAACCTTATACTTTGTGATAACTGCGGCTTCACCGCGATAGGATTTATGTGCGTGCTCGAGTGCATGTGCCTTACATTGACGGTGAAGGCTGCACTTTTGTTGCATATGGTCATTTACGAGTTTTTGTCGTTAACCGGGCGTTTGAATTCAGAAGGGAGTCATCCAGGGATTTTTTGAAGTAGATCATGAAGGACAAAATGCAAATCTCAAATTTTATATATATCCCAAGAACCAAATTTGAAAATCCAAGTTAGGAGCTTGGACGAAAAGTCCAAAATCACTTCCCGAAGGCGTCTCGCCAAGGATTTTTGGCACAGAACAGGAGCAAAACTCTCTTTAATGAGAGTGAAGAAAATTGGAATGTGAAAATTGAAATTTATTTGAGATTTGTACATTTGGGATTTGGGTTCGCAGCTTCGCCGCGCTGGCTTATAACACCACAGTTCCATCGTTGTTTGGCTTGTACCCTTCTCCAAAACAAATGGCACAACCTATTAAGCCTATCAAACATAGCTTGACTCTTAACATAAAAGTTTTGCCTTTTCGTGTATATATCTGTCCGTTAAGAAATCGGACTGGCGCCCGACTGACAAATGCTACCCGTGCCAGATAAAATTGCCAACCTTCATTTTGCATACCGCTTAGGGTAGAAAACGCTCGGCAGGACGCCTTCGCTAAGAGGTTTTTAAATTGCGCTTTTCCCAGTTTTCATTCGCACGTCTCACGTCTGCCGTCTTACGTCTCAAACAGGCGTATCGATTTGTTCTTGGTCGCGATATGTGTTGAGCTTAGAATTGACCGCTTGCCCATCGACAATTTCCACATGCTGGTCCATTGGGAACGGTCTCTGTTTGGAGCGGAAAAAATCAAAGCAACCGACATAATAGAGAAACCAAAAAACCAGACAACTCCATACGAACAAGAGCCAAAGCTTTTGATGAAAGTAAGCGTTGATTAAAGCCAATGAAAAAAGCCCGCACATGACCGTAACCATAAAAATGACAGCCAAAACATGCCTTTGACTGAAACCCTTCTCGATAAATCTGTGGTGGATATGTTCTTTGTCCGCATGGAAAAGATGCTTTCCTTGCATGAACCGGCGTAAAATAGCCAGCGCCGTATCCGCAAGCGGGATGCCGAAGAGCACAAATAAAGCCGGCAACTGCAAGCCGGAAGCAGGCGAAGAGATTGCTTTTAACGATAAACAAGCGAGAGCGAAACCGAGAAACAGACTGCCGGTATCCCCCATGAAAATTTTAGCCGGCGGCAGATTGTATTTGACAAATCCAACGATAGCTGCAATCAAGAACAAGGAGAGAACGAAAATATCGGGTTCCCCAAAAGCCGCTGCGGCAATCGCGATAAAAATGGCAATGAGAATGCTCATGCCCGAGGCCAAACCATCTAGTCCGTCTAACAAATTCATGGCGTTCGTAATGGTGACAATCCACATGACAGAAAACAGGATGCCGGCATATTCACCATTCCAGATATTGACAAAGGGCGCGTCAGCAGTGGCAACGCTAAAACCTCCGGACACCGCTATCACCGCAGCGATAATCTGGCCCAGTAACTTCTGGTAGCAGCCCAGGTTGCGAATATCGTCCCATAAGCCGACAAGAACAACAATCCCTCCCCCTATCAAAAGGCTGATAAAATTTGCGGCGGATTCTGTGAAGATATGATAGATCCCGAATCCCAATACAAATGCCAAAAAAATGCTTAATCCTCCAAGATTCGGAACTTTTTCTCGATGTATCGTCCTGTTATTCGAGACGGCAAAAATGTGCTTACGTATGGCTGCCTTTCGTATAATCGGCGTAAGAAGAAACGATATAAGCAGCGTAAGGCCAGCTACGATGACGTCCAACATAGTTCCCTTCCTTCCTAGAAAAGTGGGTTCGTCACTTTCAAATGAACTTATTTTCTAACCTGCATCTTTCATACAGAATACAACAGGAGCTAATACAACATATTGACTTTCACACAATTATACGACGGAGTAATGGATTTCCGGAGTGTTGGATCGATGGCCGCTCTCCCCCAATACTCCAGCAATCCATTAATCCAAGAATCCACTGTAGTGTGTTGCTGTGTCCTCAGGCAAGCTCCGATTCCTTGCACTCGACACCCCGTCCTCGGGGCGTCCGAAGTGAGTGTTTTTTTTAAATCGCCAAACCTCAGTCAACAAATTAAAGTATCTTAAAGTAGATTGTCTCCTCTCAAAATTTTTTAAAAAATATTGATACCCGTTATTTCCCAGCTCAAAACCCAGTTCTTGATTATGATACAACAGAAGAATTTTATCCACAAATGCGTCCACGTCGCCGTCATCAATTTGAAATCCACAATGTGCCCTGCGAATGATTTCGGCGATATCGCTTTGCGGGCTGCCCACAAAAATAACCGGGCGGGCCGCCGCCATAATGCCGTAAATCTTGCTGGGGACAATACAGCCATCTAACGCATTTTTTAAAGAGATCAGCGAGACGTCGCCGGCGCTGATGGAATAGGCTAAATCGGCGCGTTTTTGGTACGGCATTAACGATAAGTTAAACAAGGAATGGCGATTCTTAAACTCGCTGATACCTGTTTTTTTGAGGCCGTCGCCAATAAATAGAAAATGGATCTCACTAAGCGAGCGCAGCCGTTTTATCCCTTCGAGGAATATCGTAAAGTCGTGTCCCAACCCGATATTGCCTGAATATTCGACAACAAACTTACCGCTGAGCGCGTGTTTCTCGATAAACCAATTATGCTTTTTCACCACCGGGTAGATCTGTTTTTTATCCGCCCAATTATCGATCACCGTTATTTTGTCGCGGGACACTCCTTTCTCGATGAGCGCTGTTTGCATATTTTGTGAAATTGCGATAATCCGGTCGGCATAACGATAAACTAAGTTTGCAACATAATGCGCCGCTTTGACCACGAGATGTTTCTCTTTCAAAATTCCTAAAGCCAGGGCCGTATCCGGATACAGGTCTTCCATCAGACAAACGTATTTACTTCTTTTAAACACTTTTAAAATCAGTCCAACTACGGAAATCAACGGGGGGGTGGTGAGCGCCAGCACCACATCGTGCCGCGGCAAAAGTAAACTTCTGAAAATGATCAGCACAAAGAACGAAGCATAATCGAGTATGCGCCTTAAAAAAGTGCTCCGGCCAAAAGACCAGCAATTCACCCGCACGATTTTAGCGGCGAACAAACGGCCGTTCCTTTTCAAATCTAATTTCCCGCCAAGATAATTCGAATTGCTGGTGAGCACAGTCACTTCCACCTTTTTGTCAGCCAGGTCCTCGGTCAAATCCGTCATTAACTGCGCGGTCGCCGCGATATCCGGATAAAAGAATTGATTGATGATTAAAACTTTCATGTTTTTACGTTCCGTAACGCACACGTCTCGTTTGCGATAGTGTTGCTTTGAAAGTAGGAAACGCCGGTAGTGTTCAGGTATGCCTGAACACTACGACACATCACAATCCGGTCGGCAAAGCCTAACTCACTTACCGAAGGCGTCTCGCCGAGGTCTGATACGCACAGAGTCTGCTCGGCGAGGACGCCGTCGCTAAGGAACATGCACTTTCCGACCGCGTTTCTATAAGGTTGTCCGAACTGTAAGAAACGCTCCGCAAACGAGACGTTTGCGTTACGATTCTACGGCTACAGCCCGTTCATAAAAAGCCAAGGTCTTTTCCGCAGCGCTATCCCAGGTATATTTTTCTTGAATCAAGTTGCGCGCGTTTTCGCCCAGGCGATGACACAGATCGGCGTCTTTTAAAAGAGACTCGAGACTGTGCGCTATCGCATCGGGTTCCGGTGGATTGACAAAGCCTGCATAATGTGTGCCAACATCATCAAAATGGCAGCCCTCGGTAATCACCACCGGTTTACCATATGCCAACGCCTCCAGAACGGCCAATGAGAACCCTTCCGAATACGAGGTCAAAGCGAATACGTCGCAGCGTCTTAATAAATGCGCTTTCTCATCGCCTTTCACCAGGCCGAGAAATTTGATCTGTCCATCCAGTCGCAGATCAGACGCCTGTTTCATCAATGTTTTCTGATAACCGATTTCATCCGGCCCGGCGATGACCAAAACCGAGTCGGGATGCTTGTGTGCGATTTTGGCATAGGCGTCGATCAACAGGTCCAGGCCTTTGATCAGGTGAAGTCTGCCGAGAAAGAGAATCACCTTTTTGTTACCGAGATCGTAAATGTCATCGCGAGGTCCGTTTGTCGAATTATCAATCCCGCTGCAGCTTGTTGCGTTTGGAATCACTTCAATGTTGGAGGTTATGTTGAAATTCGCTAAGTCTTCGCGTTCCGCTTTCGTGACCGCGATGACGCCGTGCGCCCGGTTCAACAGCTTTCTGCCAATGAAATTCATGTAAATGGTTTTCTTGAACTTTCGTCTGGCAAACCTTTCCGGGTTTAGAACGCTGTGAATATGCACGAAGTAAGGAACCTTTTTGCTGCGAGCAATTTTCGCGGCTTTAATGGCTGGGTAGCAAAAAATTTCATGCACGTGGACAATGTCAAAATCCTGCACGGCCTGCTTCAAATAGCCCCGCAGCGCCGGCGAATAAAAGAAACCGACGGTCTGCCCCAAGTACGGTATCGCTGCAAAGGCGCGCTCCCAACGGATACGCCTAAAATAAATAACCTCGAAGCCGTCCATTTTGACGGCGCTGTTTAGAGTCACTCCCAATTCTGCTGCGCCATCGGCCGTGGTGGTCGCCACGATCACGTGATGACCTTTTTGAGCAAGCGCTTTACTCAACCCCATAACCGCGGAAATGATGCCGCCGTATTGCAAAGCCGGGTAGAAATAGGGAATGACTTGTAGGATCTTCACTCTTTGCCCACCTCAAGAAAACGTTCTGAAATACGCCGCCAGGAAAGTTGGTCTTCAACAAATTCTCTTCCTCTTTGCCCCATTTTTAGACGCAATTCCGGATCGTTGATTAGCCGCTGTAACTTCTCTGCCATGTCCCGCTCATCGCCTAATTTATAACACAACCCATTTCCATACTCAATTCTCTCAGAAAAAGGCGGAATGTTGCAGCCGACGATCGGGCGACTGCACGACATAGCTTCGATCATGCTTACAGAAATTGTGTCGCCCCACACGCAAATATCTGAGGCGCTGTAGTATTGGGGAAGCTGGTTGTTCGGTACAAAATCTGAGAAAATCACACTTTTTCTTTTGTCCCGATCCAGTGCATTAACAAGACTGTTACGACAGGCCTCACTGCCCTTGCTCAGCAGTAGTAAATAAACGCATCTCCCGCTATTTAATTGATTGAAGGCCTTCATCAACGTTCCAACAGATTTTGAGGCATTAATTTTACCGGTGTAGAGCAAAAGGATATCATCATTTTGAAGCCGATATTTTTCTCGAATTCTTTGCCGTTGC
>JBHHWX010000422.1:0-5449 GCA_046756745.1 bacterium
AGCTGTGCGCGCAACCCGACGTATGTTCGAACGTGATATTGATGAAGCGGATATGAACCACGCTCGCGCTGGATTTCATCAAAGAGCCTAAGTTATGAGGTACTGATATGAGGCCAAATCAACTCATTAAAGAGATAGATAAATTGGATTTGTCTGAAAAACGGATACTCGTTGAAGATATTTGGGATTCGATAGTTTAACACAAAACTTTGCCAAAAAAAAACAATGTTGCAGGTTTATGCCTAAAAATCTTGAAACCACCACCCTCGGCGCCGGATGCTTCTGGTGCACCGAAGCCGTTTTTCAAAATTTGAGGGGCGTGCGCAGTGTGGTCCCCGGTTATGCTGGCGGCGCCGTTGAAAATCCTACTTATCGGGAAATTTGCACCGGAACCACGGGTCACGCGGAGGTGGTTCAGATTACATTTGACCCGAACCTGATTGCCTTTGCAGAGCTGCTTTACGTCTTCTGGCGCTCGCACGATCCGACCACGTTAAACCGCCAGGGCGCCGACGTCGGCACGCAGTACCGTTCGGTGATCTTTTATCACAGCGAAGAACAGAAAACCATCGCCGAAAAATCGAAAGCGGAAACGGATACAGCCGGATTGTGGCCGGATCCCATCGTCACTGAAATTTCGCCATATCGCCATTTTTATGAAGCCGAAGATTATCATCAAGATTATTATAAATTGAATCCGAATCAGCCGTATTGCCGGATGGTCATCGATCCGAAGATTCAAAAGCTCAAGAAGGAGTTTCAGGATAAGCTGTAGTTTAAGGTTGAGTTTAAGGTTAAGGTTGAGGTTGAGGTTGAGGTTAAGTGCTTCGTTTCATAATCAATTGTATGGTTTGGAAATGTGGAAATGGTTTAATTGTTCCATTGCTACATTGTTAAATCCCAAATCATGGGAGGTTATCGTGAAACAATCAATGCTTGGTTTTGCATTTGGCATTATTTTTTTATCCTCATTAACGCTTTCCACAAAATCACAGAGTCAAGAGGCGGAGGCGGCAAAGCTGCGCTCGATGTATTTCAACCGTGACTACGAAGGCGGCGCCATTCGCGGCCAGGAATGGGGGGCGCAGCTCCTGCGACATGACGAACTTCGCGCTTGGTTTATTTTGAATATGGCGCGAAATGATCTGGCAGCGCAAGCCGTTGCGGCCGCTGATGAAATGATCGCAACCGGGGATTCGAGTCCTTGGAGCTGGTTTGCCTTGGCCGGCGCCCTCAACTGGTCTCGCGAACGTCGCGAAGAGGCTCTCCCTGCCAGCAAAAAAGCGCTCTTGCTGCTGCCCGATCATCCGGATGTGATTTGGATGCGCGCGGAAACCTTGATGCGGCAAGGCAAAGAAGAGCAAGCTATCGATTTTGTCGACAAGAATCGCGCAAAGCTTGCGAATCCGGCGGAGCTGGTTGCCACTAAAGGAAATGCGATTTATTCACTGTGGGGTAGGGACGAAGACAAGTTTGAACAAGCCCTCCATACCTTTGCGAAAGCCCGGCAGATGGATCCTTCCAATGTAAGCGCTCATGTCATACCCGCCGTATACCTGTCCCGGAAGGGTCGTAACGAGGAGGCTTTGCCTTTGTTAAAAAAGGCTTTGGTTCTGGCGCCCAATTCCACCGGTATTCACGAACGGTATTGGCAAGCTATTTGGGGGATCAAGAATATGGCTTCCGAGGTAAAGCGGAAAGAAATCGAAAGCGATATCGAACCCTTTTTGCAGAATCGCGGAGATTATCCCGGAGCCCTGCAAGCCGTCAGCACTATTTATCGTGAATTGAAACTCTTCGCCGCGTTAGGAATAATTCGGGAAAGAGAATTCACGTTTAAAATTAATCCAAACCTTTAGGAAAAAATGGGAGGGGTCATGAAACCTTTAAAGTCTTCTAAATTATTGAAGCCACTGCTCTGCTCGAGCATGATTTTTTTTATCGCATTATTATCATCCGCTCACGCCCAAAAACTCGATATGGAAAAATTCGAGGGCATGAAAGCCCGCGCCATTGGGCCGGCCGGCATGAGCGGCCGGGTGACGGCTATCGATGCGGTGGTCAGCAACCCAGACATCATTTATGTGGGTACGGCCTCGGGCGGGCTGTGGAAATCCACTAGCGGCGGCATCAACTGGCAGCCGATTTTCGACGATCAGCCGGTGTCGTCCATCGGCGCGGTGGCCATCACCCAGAGCAACCCGGACGTCGTCTGGGTCGGGACCGGCGAGGGCAACCCACGCAACAGCCAGAGCAGCGGCAACGGCGTCTACAAAAGTTTGGATGGCGGCAAAAACTGGATTCACTTGGGGTTAGACAACACCCGCAACATTCACCGAATCCTGATCGACCAGCACAATCCGGAGGTGGTTTATGCCGGGGTTCAGGGTCCGGCCTGGGGCGACAGCCCGGAACGCGGCGTCTACAAAACCAGCGATGGCGGTCATACCTGGAAAAACGTCTTGTCTTTCAACGACAGAACCGGTATTGCGGATCTGGTCATGGACCCAACGAATCCGAAGAAACTCATCGCGGCCATGTGGGAATTCCGGCGCTGGCCTTGGTTTTTCAAATCAGGCGGCCCGGGTTCCGGTATCCACGTGACTTTTGACGGCGGTGAAAAGTGGGAAAAACGGTCGCACGAGGATGGGCTGCCCGCAGGCGAGCTCGGCCGCATCGGACTGGCGATTGCGCCCAGCAAACCGGAGATCGTCTACGCCTTAGTCGAAGCGAAAAAGAACGCGCTTTACGGCTCAACCGACGGCGGCTTTAAATGGAAAAAGATCACCGATCGCAACGTCAGTAACCGGCCGTTTTACTACGCGGATATTTTTGTCGACCCCAAAAACGAAAACCGCATTTACAACCTGCACTCGCTGGTGACCAAGAGCGAGGACGGCGGCAAGACTTTCGGCATGTTCCTGCCGTTCAACCGCGTTCACCCGGATCACCATGCCTGGTGGATTCATCCCGAGAATCCGGACCTTTTGATGGATGGCAACGACGGCGGCATGGCCATTTCCCGTGACCGCGGCAAGACCTGGCGCTTTGTGGAGAATCTTCCGTTAGCGCAGTTTTACCACATCAATGTCGATATGGAGTGGCCGTACAACGTCTATGGCGGCATGCAGGACAACGGCTCCTGGCGCGGACCGAATCGGGTGTATCGGGCCGGCGGCATTCGCAACGCCTACTGGGAAGAAGTGGCTTTCGGCGACGGCTTTGATGTGGTGCCGGATCAAAGCGACTCTCGTTATGGCTACGCCATGTCGCAAGGCGGGAATCTGAGTCGCTACGATTTGGTGACCGGCGAGCAGAAGCTCATTCGCCCGGTGCATCCCGATGGCGTTCGGCTGCGGTTCAACTGGAACGCCGGCATTGCACATGATCCGTTCAGCAAGACAACTATCTATTACGGCAGCCAGTTCTTGCACAAGAGTACGGATCGCGGCGACAACTGGCAGATCATTTCACCCGACCTCACGACAAACGATCCTGAAAAGCAAAAACAGCTCGAAAGCGGCGGGTTAACCTTTGACGTCACAGCCGCAGAAAACTTTACTACTATCATCGCTGTCGCCCCGAGTCCCGTTCAGCAAGGCGTCATTTGGGTCGGGACGGACGATGGCAATGTGCAGGTGACGCAGGATGGAGGGCAAACCTGGAAAAACGTGGTGAAAAGCATCAAAGGCGTGCCTAAAGGTACTTGGGTTCCTCAAATACAGGCTTCCACCTACAACGCCGGTGAAGCGTTTGTGGTGTTCGATAACCACCGGCGCAACGACTGGACTCCGTACGTGTATCACACGAGCAATTTTGGCAAATCGTGGAAACGGCTGGCCGATGAGAACAAGGTCTGGGGCTATGCTCTCGCGATCGCCCAAGACCCGGTGGAGCCCAAGCTGATGTTCCTGGGCACGGAGTTTGGTCTTTACGTGAGCATCGATGCCGGCGAAAATTGGAACAAATGGCAAGCGGGATTCCCCACGGCCTCCACGATGGATCTGGTGATTCATCCCCGGGATTACGATCTCGTGATCGGAACCTTTGGGCGGGCGGCGTATGTTTTGGACGACATCCGGCCTCTGCGCGCTCTGGCGCAGGAAGGCGCCGGATTGCTGACGAAGAATCTGCATGTATTCGAAATTCCCGATGCGGTGCTCGCGATTAATCGGCAGGCATCGGGAACACGCTTTGCCGCCGAAGCGGAATTTTCCGGTGAAAACCGGCCTTATGGCGCGCTGATTACTTTTGTGTTCAATAAAGCCGAAGCAAAGGAAATCACGGATGGCCGGGCCGCAACCAACGGCGTCGCCAAGAACGACAGCGTCAAGATCGAGGTGCTCAATGCAGAGAACAAAGTGATCCGAACGTTTAAGGCGGAAGCAAAATCCGGGGTTAATCGCGCCGCCTGGGGCTTGCGGAGAAAGGGCGTGCGTCTTCCGGGCTCAGGACGATTTCGGAGAGGCGGCGGACGCGGCGAGCCGCGAGGACCGCACGTATCGCCGGGAACCTATACGGTACGCATCAGTCATAAGGATCAAAGCGCCACAGCTTCTGTCCATGTTAGGCTCGATCCGCGCATCACTGTTTCCGAGGCGCAATTGCAGGCCAGGGAAGAGATGATCGAGAGCGGTCTCAAAGATCTCCAGGCTCTCAGCGACGCAGTGAAGCGCCTGAGTGATGCGAAGAAAACCATCGGTTTGATTTCGGGAAGGCTCAAAGGACAAAAAGACGATGACGCCAAAAATTTGAAGAAAAAAGGCAAGGCCTTGCAGGATTCGATTAAAGCGTTGACCGAGCTCATCATTCCGAAGCAGGTACAAGGCATTCAACGCGATCCCTCGCTGGTGAGCTCACAAATCAGAAGGGCGTCCGGCTATGTACAATCTTCTTGGGATATGAAAGGTGAAACCGGTAAGATCGCTCTGCAGCAAGCTGAGGCAGCGTTGGAGAAGACTTTGAACAAAATCAACGCCTTTTTCAAAAAAGAGTGGCCGGAGTATCGAAAAGCGGTTGAGGCGATGCAGCTTTCGTTTTTCGATGAGTATGAGCCGATTCAAGTGGAGCAGTGAGAAGTGTTCTTATAAATTTTGGTAAGGCTTAGTCCAAGCCAAGGTGGGGAATTAACTTCGAGTATTTAATTTAATTATACTTAGGGCTTCACAAAACGCGGGTGTCCAGACATAGAAGTGCCAAGCAAATGATAATTCGATGCACTTTCTATATTTGATGAGTGAATTTGACGCGGTTACGCCGAAGGCGTTTCATAACACAGCCCAGGGTCGCGAAGCGCACCCTGGGACCAGAGTTATCAACAAAACAAAAACCCTGAAAGGGTTTGCCAAAGGAGTGCGTCATAATGCCCCAGTCATTGGTACAGATCTATTTGCATATTGTGTTCTCGACGAAACACCGTCAGCCATTTCTCGCAGACGACCAGATAAGG
>JBHHWX010000423.1:0-5447 GCA_046756745.1 bacterium
AACCATACTCGATTGCCAATTACCCGATGTATCGCGGCATTTCGCGGCTGGTCGGAATGGAAATCGCGCCGGCGTCGCAGAATTTATCGACCCAAATCGACGAGCTGGAAAGGACGTACAACGATTACACTTTTTTCTTCATGCACGTCAAAACCACCGACGCGACCGGCGAGGATGGCGATTACAAAGGTAAAGTGAAAGCCATTGAAGACGTCGACGCCCTGATTCCGCGCATCAAAGCGCTCGATCCTGACGTGCTGGCGATCACCGGCGACCACTCGACGCCTTCGGCCATGCGCTCGCATAGCTGGCACCCGATTCCGGTCTTACTGGCGGCGAAAACTGTTCGGCGCGACCGCGTTTCCGAGTTCAATGAAAACAATTGCTTGCAGGGCGGGCTGGGCCTGTTCCATTCGCAGCACCTGATGAATTATGCCCTGGCACATGCGGAGAAGTTGATCAAGTTCGGGGCGTAAATGCCAGGAAACGCCTGCTCCTACCCATCCACAATTGCAACAGAACTTATTGCATGAAGAGCATTTTTCGGCTTTGTACCTGACTGCCGGCCTGAATGCGATAAAAATAAAGCCCACTGGAAACCAATTTCCCTGATTCATCGCGTCCGTTCCATGTGACTGAATATTGGCCCGGTACGAATTGGCTGGCAATTAGGTTCTTGACCATCTGTCCCCGGACGTTGTAGATGCTGACATTCACATGCGCAGCCGCGTATAAATCAAATCGAATAACGGTTGACGGGTTAAACGGGTTCGGATAGTTTTGATACAGAATGCTCGTCTCCGGAACCGCTCGGCTCGGCGCGCCGGCGACGCTGGTGACTATACTGCGAGTCAGATCGAGAAAAACGGCGTAGAAGCCGGGTCCTACCATGGCGGCCGAAGCCGTGCTGAAGGTTAAGTCTACAGACGTTGGCAGGGGCTGCCATCCATCATTCCAATAAAAAATCGCGACAGCAGCAGGAACCGCGGCCACAAGCGAATCAGCGGAGTAATAAATTTTGAGCCTTCCGCTAATCCCCGCCGATTCCGGCGTTCCGTGCAGGGCAAAAACCGGACTGGCTCTGCGCATCGAATCGGGCAGTCCCGTCGCGGGACTCAGGAAATCGGAGCTCACAACAGCTAATCGAGTCAATCCAGGCGACGTCGAATCCAGAAACACCTCGAGGTTGTCGTGATCCGCTACCAGGTCTGTGTGGCTTGAGTCGATTTCGAAAACGTTCAGATTCTGGCGGACAAAGAATGTCGTCCCCGAACTATCCGGCGCCCGGAATATGAGCGCCGCGCCGGAGCGGACGGAATCGGACAGCGTTGCGGTGTATCCGCTCGCATCTCCAGTCAATGTCTGGGGGTCTGTCGTTCCCGAGTCCTGGATGACTTGCAGCGTGGGTGCGGAGCTGAAATCGGCGTTGGCGGTTGCCTGGTAGACCAATCTGCCAGCGGCGTCAAATGTGACTTCGGGGAACAGCGTAAAGGCGCCGTCCAACGACTTCAAATACAGCACGGGTGCTTCTTGCCCGGAGGCACGCGATGCTAATTGTTGTCCGGAGGCCGGCACGACCGTTTCGAGAAATCTGAAATCTCTTGGAGCTTCGGTCAGCGACAGGTTGATCTTGTCGCCCGCTTCGGCGCCGAACAGACGGATCTTGCCTTTGTTCGGGCCTGAAATGACGGATTTGCCCTGGTCGAGCCAGCGTCTGCTGCCTTGTTTCTCGATCGCGATCAGTACGCCGGGCAAGGGTTCGTCCGTTTGTTCATCCTTGACCAGGAATTCCACGCGTGGCCCTGCCGAGGCGCCGGTTCGATCGACGATGTCCATCATGGCGCCAATGTTCAGGTCTGAGGGCGTGGGACCGGCAATGAGCTTATCCTCGGCCAGGCCGAGACGTTTGGGTGTATGAATCTCGGCCCGGACATTGCCGAACGTACCCCGAAAAATTTTTCGAAAAAACTCCCAACAAGTATCCCGGTTGATTTGATACTGATGCGTGTTGAGATATTCCGGGGTGATGAATGCGGACATTTCGGAGCTTATCGCCTCGCTCTGCCTGAATTGCTCGTCCATGAAGCCAAAATTGATGTAGGGTTGTGCGCCTGCTTCATCCGGATAAACCTTGTTGCCATTTTTGTCCTCATACTCGTCGAAAAACCCGAAGGCGTAATGGCCCAATTCATGAATAATAGTGGAATAATTAAAATAGGTATCCGGGTCCAGCGGCTCCCTGAACATGCCGTTGACATTTCTTGCGATTGTGCCGAAGTGTTTGGGTGGCAGCCGCATGTGCTCATTGTTCGTGCGGATGCCGGCAAAATCTGATTGCGGCCACTGGATGTTGCTGGCATAGATTCGAATATCCGCATCATTCCAATGCGAATGGTTGTCGTAAATGGCCACGGTCTGCAGGAACGCCTGGCCATTGGCCACATCGTAGAGGTAGTTGTTGCCGTCGATAAAAGCGGATTTCAACCCCGCTACATAGCCTGCCGTTGCATCCCATTCCAGGCTCACCACCAGGTTGAACCCGAGCGACGTGTGTGCCAGGAAAGTCCGGGTGGTGTCCTCAACGTTGTTTTCAAAAACAGCCGCGGCGATCTTGCCGTCGTTGTCAAAGATGAGGTTGTCGACAAAAACTTCGTACATGATATTATCCACGTCGTCATGATTGGCTTTCACAGCCGCGACTTCGTGCGGTCGGGCCCGGATAAAAAACGGCTCGCCCGGTGCGTAAGACGACGTCGGCAGATGCAGCAAGCCGTCATCATCACTGACTTGCGTCTCGACAAAAGTCAGGGGATCGGCCGGATTCGACAGGTCGATGTAGTAGATATCGAACTCGGTGTTGGCAATGGGTAAAGGGTCATGGTTTAAGGGGTCCTGCAGGATTTCCACAACCAGCATCTCCTCTATCTCGTCAATATCGATTTTCGTTACAAAGGCGTCGGAGCTACCTGTGCGAGTCGCTTGCAAGGGGGCAGCCGTGGGAAAATCATCGGAATCCGTTTGGCCCGTGACATAGGCATTTCGTTTCGCGCCCACTGCAATGCTCACTTTTTCGTCTGTTCCAAGAAATTCCCAACTACTGCCTCCAAGATAGGTAGAAAAAACTATGGCTGAACCCACAGAATCGATTTTTGTGACAAAGGCGTCCATGAGTCCCTTGAGTGTGGTCTGCAAGCCATTCACATTTGGAAAATTGTCCGAGTGTGTAACTCCGGAAACATAGGCGTTTCCTCCTGAATCCACATCAATATCCAGACCCGACTCGTTTGAATTGCCCCCGAGGTATGTGGAGTAAAGGGGAGCGGAACCGTCGGGGGCGAATTTTGTGACGAATCCGTCCTTAAAACCGCCGCCGTAGTTTGGCTGCACGGCATTGATGGCCGGAAAATCGCGTGAAGAAGTCTCACCCACCACATAGGCGTTCGCCAGGGTATCGACAGCTATTGCCGTTCCTATGTCGTTGCCGTCGTAGCTCTCGGTTCCGCGCAGGTAGGTTGAGTAGACCAGAGCAGAGCCAGCGGCATTGATTTTCGTGACAAAAGCACTCAACCCTCTGGGTTCGAGTTGAAAAGCGTTAACGGTAGGGTAGTCAATAGACCAGGTGCTTCCGGTGATATAGATGTTTCTTTCATAATCAATGGCTATGCCGAGGCCCTCGTCGTTATTGCTTCCGCCCAGGTAAGTCGAGAAAACAAAATCGGAGCCATCCGGTTTTATCTTGCTGACAAAAGCCTCTCTCCAAAAATTGTTTTGGACGGGTTGCAAGGCATTTTTTGTCGGAAAATCCTCCGAGAACGTTTGGCCCACAATGTATGCGTAGCCGTCCGCATCCACCACGACGCCATGGCCGATATCTTCACTGCCGCCGCCCAGGTAGGTCGAATAGACAAACGCTGAACCGTCCGGGTTGAGCTTGGTCACAAATGCATCGCCATCGACCCAAAGCGTACCTCCGAAACCCGGTTGCAGGGCATTAGACGTTGGGAAATCGTCTGACAAAGTTTCTCCGGTTACATAGACATTCCCGGACGTATCAATAGTAACGCCCAGGCCGCGATCATCCAGTCGGCCGCCAAGATAAGTCGCGTAAACCAAAGCTGTGCCCGCCGCATTGAGCTTCACAACGAAGGCGTCGTATTCGCCCCCTTTGCTTTGTTGGACAGCATCTTCAGTGACAGGAAAGTGCATTGTCCTACCCGTGATGTATGCGTTCCCCAAAGTGTCGACAGCAATGGCCAAACCGGCGTCCGGCCCGCCACCGCCCAGGTAGGTTGAATAGACCAGCACCGGGTCAATCACCAGCGGCGCGGCCGGATCATAATCGCCCAAATCGAAGCCAATTTGATCTTCACTGCGGAAGACGTACTTCGCCGGAACTCTTTCCCGAACGCCAGCTTTGTCCTGATAGGCCAGCGGCTTCTGCAGGGTCACTTTTCCTGCGCCGGACGACAGGTCGAGGTTGCCGTCCTTGTCGATTTTCACCTCTTCGCTGCCGTCAAACTGCAGCAAGATCGCATCCGGGTCCGCTCCGGGCGCCAGCACAAAATCATATTCCAGCCTGCCCTGGTTGCCGTAGTAGACCAGATCGACGCCGGAGTACACTTGCCGGTATTTGACCCTGGCATAGTTTGGAATTTCCGCTCGCCATTTTCCCGGGTCGTTACCGATGAAATAGTTCGATTTTGTCACAAGCTCGTCCAGGCCATATCCCTCTGCCTGCGGATTGGAACCGACCAATCGCATTTGTACGGACCTGGGGGATTGCGGAGCTTCGGACACGAGTGGTTCCCCGGCAGTGTGGTTTCTGATTTCCGAATCCTGCAAATTCAGCACAGCTCCGGTCGAGCTCAAGAACACGGCGTGCCCTTTACCTCTAAAAAGGAAATCTATCTGCTCGCCAGTCTGTCCGTCATTTCTCTCAAACCGCACCGGCAATCTGCCGTAGAATTCTTCGATCTGTTGTTCGGGCAAATTCCCACGCGGAGTTGCTTTCTTGAAATCCGCTTGAAAGTAAATGGAGAGGAAAATTGCAGTGACAATCAGCATAGACAGTGAAATTTTAAACAACGATGAGTGTAAGAAATCTGTGCGCATGCTCGTGTCTCCCTTGTTGAACGAATCCGAATGTAGCCTGTACTATGGGTATTTAATCTATAACCTGCCGGTAGTAATAAGATGTATTTATCTTAAAATTGCTACTATTTTTTGCTGTTTTCTGTAAATTCCTTTCACAGCACCTAATGAATTATGCGCTGGCTCATGCCGGGAAGTTGATCAAGTTCGGGGCGTGAATGGCAAGAAACCATTGAAGATAAATTTTATGCGCGAGTGTATTTTGCTAAAGGGATGTGTATGGGGAATCAGCCTGTGATCGTTACTATATTTCGAGCCGTTTTCTCACACCTATAAAAATCCTGCCATTTGGCCAA
>JBHHWX010000424.1:0-5438 GCA_046756745.1 bacterium
CGCTTACAACGAATGCCGGGAACCGCAGGCAGAGCGGGTAACGGACAAAGAGATGGCCAATTTCTGTGAGTATTTTGAAGTCGCCGCGGTCACAAAATCAGCAGGGTCGGCGAGAAAAGAGGAAGCGCGGAAAAAACTCAACGAGTTGTTTAAGAAGAAATAGTTTACATAGAATTGACCGGAAAGTCCTACTTATCGCTCGGGGTGTCCAAAAAAGTCCTTGCGGTCTGTCATTTCGAAGCGAAGCGAGAAATCTGTTAGCGCAAGGTACTGCGATGTAAGAAATTGTTTTCGTGAACCTTACGATTGGCATCCTGCCAGATTCCTCCCTTCGGTCGGAATGGCATTTTTGGTTTTTTTAGACAACCCCATCGTACCAAAACATCAGCACATGACTTCATGAGTATAAAAATACAATAAAAAAGGGCATTCAATTGAATGCCCTTTTTTATTAAAAGATCTACGAAAAATCCGAAGAACTTATCGCTTAGAAAGAGGCTTCTGCTAATCGTCTCCCGTGAGCGCTTTAAAGACATTGATGCGACCTTCGCCAAGGGTTTTCTTTGGACCAACATTATCGGAGGTCTTTTCGATGATTTTCTTGAGGTCGTCGCCATCTAAGGAGCCGCCGAATTGTGAATCAATTAATGCGCCGAGCCCTGCCACATGAGGCGCGGCCTGGCTGGTACCGGCCACGAAAACAAAGCTTCCCGCCCCGCACTTGAATGGCAAGCCGCCAGGTATACCTGGAATATTTGACGCTGAACAGGGCGACAGAATAAAGTCAGCAGCCACACCCAAAACGCCTCCCCCGGGCGCTCCGACAGAAATCACGTCGTCGCCGCCAAAGTTTGAATAACTGGCCAAACGATCAAAGTTCGCCTGGTTGACCGGCCCGGTAGCGGCAATTGCAGCCACATCCTCATCTGACTGTGCCGGTACACTGAGAAGTTCGCCTTCACCTTCTACTTCAAGCAGTTGGCGTGCACTGTTACCCGCGGCCGCCACGACAAAGACCCCCGCATCCAAGGCCTCTTCTATCGCCTCGCTCAGAGCATTCAGAAGAGGCGCGTTCCCCGGAGTATTGGGGATATCGGCCCCCAAACTCATATTGATAACATCTACAGGAATGCTTGCAGCGTACAAAATACCATTAATAACATCGGCGAAGGAGCCTGATCCGGTAGCACTCAACACTTTAACGGCTACCAGAGTCGCATGGGGCGCCACGCCAGAGGTACCGAGGCCATTTGTACTGACAATTCCGGCTACATGAGTACCATGAAAATTGAAGTCATCAAATGAAGATAGGTCATCTGCCACAATTGAAGATGTAACAAAAGTACGGCTCAAGCCGATATCAACACGTCCCGCTAAGTCAATATGTGTTGGGTTTATGCCGGTATCCAAAATGGCAACTAAAACATCCGGGTCAGCTTGGGCCCCAGTAGCCCAAGCATCGTCGGCATCAATCTGGCGCATATTCCACTGGAAATCGTCGAAGAAAAGAGCATCAGAAGGATCATGCGCCTCTATTTGCACGTCGTCCAGTTGAACGACATCATCCTCAGTTATTTCATGAGTATCAGGGATCCAGCGAACAATAATATCGCGAGTCACACTGGTAATTCCTTCGACTTGCCGCAGCGCCGTTGCGTCTTCTTCGCTCAAATCGCTGACGACTGTATAACCTATCTTGTCCCACTCTGCTTCGACACTAATTCGCCCTCCTTTACTCAGGACTGTATTCGTTAACTGAACCGGCGGCGTCGTAAATCATATATCGTATATCAGATTCTGGAATCGAAAATAGTCGATTTACGATAGGCGATCAAACGATATTCGATTTTTATCAAAATACTCGACTTCTCCAACCGGAAATTGTCAATTAACTCAATTAAAATTACCCCACCCCCTCGAGCGTCGTTTGGAATTTCTTGGCGCTCATCACCAAAAATGCTAAAGCAACTCCTGCGAGGATCGTGACTTCAGGCAAAACCTGAACTAAGGAATTGCCTTTCAACATGACGCCTCTTATCACAACTAGAAAATAACGGGCAGGCACGATATGGGAAAAAATCTGCAACGGCAGAGGCAGGCTGGATAACGGAAAAATGAAACCCGAAAGCATCACAGTCGGCAGCATGGTAGAGACCAATGCAACCATCATGGCAACTTGCTGGGTTTGGGCGATGGTGGAGATAAACAGCCCCAGACTCAACCCAACCGAGATAAAGGTTAAAGTAGAAAACAGCAAAAGCGCGAAATTCCCTACAAATGGAACGTTGAAGACATAGCGTGCGATGGCAAGAATAATGAGGAAATCAAGAAACGACAGGATGAGGTACGGCGCAACCTTGCCGATAATGATCTCGCCAGGACGAATGGGCGACACCAGGATTTGCTCCAAGGTTCCTGTCTCTTTTTCCCGCACGATCGCGATGCTGGTGAGTAGGGCTGAAATCATGATGAGTATCAAAGCAGCGAGACCGGGTACGAAGAAATAGGCGCTCCGGCGTTCAGGATTGTACCAAATGGAGCTTTCGATTTCCACAGCAGGAGTGAATCCGTGCTGAAGATTGTAGGTCTGAAAAATAGCGCTCGAGTAGTTCCGGATCGCTTGCGCAGCGTTGGGGTCGCTGGCGTCGATGAGGACTTGTACCGCGCTTTTGGGTTGTCGTTGAAGATTCTTGGCAAAATCCCCGGATAGGATGAGAATCATCCGGCATATCCGTTTTGCAAAGAGCGATTCTAATTGTGACTCCGGGCCGTCAAAATAACTCACCGTGAAAAATTCACTGCCTTCGAACTTTTGGATCAAAGCGCGGCTGGCCGGACTTTGATCGTGATCCACAACCACCAGCTCGATATTTTGAATCTCCATGTTGATGGCGTATCCATAAAGAAACAGCATGACCACCGGCATCGCGATGACGATCACCAGCGTGCGAAAGTCGCGCGATATGTGGATGAATTCTTTACGAATGATGGGAATGATTCGAGAGTGCATAAAAGTATGACCATCAAAGTGTGACCAAAATTGCAGACATTTGCAAAAGTCCAAGGCTATGATTCGGGATCGATGGATTGTAGGAGTATTGGATCAATGTACTGATTTGAGTTGTTTTTGCTTGCGGCTTCACCACGCCGGAGTACTGCAACAAAGTCTCTGTTTTTGTGTAATATGGTGAGCGTCGTTATCGGTCCACCAGATGAATGAATACATCTTGCATGGTTTGCTTCCGATATTCTTCTTTCAACGCCTGCGGGTTGTCCATCGCGATAATCTCTCCCTGATACATGATCGAAACCCGGCTGCAATATTCAGCCTCATCCATGTAATGTGTGGTCACAAAAACGGTTTTACCTGCGTCGGCCAGTCTATAAATCACATCCCAAAAATTGCGCCGGGCTTCCGGGTCGACCCCGCTGGTCGGTTCGTCCAAAAAAATGATGTGCGGGTCGTGTAACAGTGCGCACCCCAAGGCCAGACGCTGCTTATAACCCAAAGGCATATCCCGTGTAAGCCGGTTCGCATCCCCGGTTAATTCTAATTCATCCAGGAGCTGCATCTGTTTTTTTTCTAAAGTTTTGCGATCGAGACCGTACACCCCGCCATAAAACTCAATATTTTCTGCCAGAGTTAAATCGTTGTATAATGAAAATTTTTGACTCATATAACCGATATTGCGTTTGATTTTTTCATTCTCTTTCCAAATGTCAAAACCCGCCACGCTTCCTTTCCCTTCAGTGGGCAACAGGAGGCCGCACAGCATGCGAATGACAGTGGTTTTACCCGCTCCGTTCGCTCCCAAAAATCCAAAGATTTCTCCAGCACGGACTGCTAAGTTGAGATTTTTAACTGCTCGAAACTTACCGAAACGTTTTTCCAGATTTTCTGTGATAACGGTGTAATCGTTCATAGGTTCATAGGGAGTTCAGGATTTAGCCTGTCTTTCAGTCACACAGGTGTTCAGGCTTCAGCCTGTTTTCATCTTTTTCACGCTAAAGCGTGAACACCGAAAGGAACACGGAGCGGCAAAAGCCGCAAATCCCAAAAACCAAACGCACTATTTTTGCTTCAAAGCCAAACACGTAACTGACCACTGACTGTTTGGAATTTATTGTTTTGTTTGTCATTTGGAATTTCCAAAACTTTGCTAAAAAAACACCATGTTGTCGGCTTGTATTACGCGGTGCTACATTAAAGCCAAAAACGTATCCTCGATACTCGGCTGTATCGCTGACATCGATTCAATTTTAGCCGGAGCATTTTTTTTCAACCGGGCCACATCCTCTGCCTTGACCTCTTTGTCAAACCCCACATGGATTCGGTCGCCAAAAATCTGTGCCGATTGGACTTCTACGGCAGATCGAAAATAGGCCGCCAAGATCCGGGTGTCCTCGCTTCTCACCTCATACAATACGCCGGGGAAATAGTGCGGCAAGCGGCCCGGTTTGTCTTCGGCCAAAATATGGCCGTTATGCATAAAGGCCACGCGATCGCATAAACCAGCCTCATCCATATAAGGCGTGGAGACCAAAATCGTCACCCGGTCATCGCGCAGCGTCTGTAAAATTTCCCAAAACTCGTGGCGCGAAACCGGGTCCACTCCTGTCGTGGGTTCGTCCAAAATGAGAATTCTCGGTGTGTGTATTAATGTGCACGACAACGCGAGTTTCTGTTTCATCCCCCCGGAAAGGGCGCTGGCGAGCCTGTTTTTAAACGGATCGAGTTTGCTGAACTGATAAAGCTGTTGCAGCCGTGTGTGCTTTTCCTCCTTGGCAACTGCAAAAAGATCCGCGAAAAAATGTAGATTTTGCTCGACGGTTAAATCCGGATACAGAGAAAATCGTTGCGGCATATACCCCAAATTGGAGCGAATATACGGAACTTCTGAGCGGACATCGCGGCCATCGACGACCATTTCCCCATCATCGCAATCCAGAAGCGTACAAAGCGTGCGCATAGTGGTCGTCTTGCCGGCGCCATCCGGACCGATTAAGCCGAACAGCTCGCCGGACTCGACTTTGAAGGAGATGTTCTTAACCGCGTTGATTGAGCCGTAACTCTTGCTGAAGTTCTGGATTTCTATCGTACCGGGCATAGGATGTCAAAAGTGAAACATGAGACGTGAGACGAAATGGGCTGGCATAAAATTAAAAAAGCGCTGATGCAATGTCAATGCTTTTTTTGTCATTGCCACGATGGACCGAAGGTTTGCCTTGACTCTTTTGCTAAAAACAGTTAGATTTATTCGAAGTTTTTTCAGTTTAGAGATTCCACAATGGAAAAAGAACTGCCCTCAAACCCCACTCCTGATTCATACCAGAAACCCAAATCGGCGACAACGGAGCAAACGAACAAGGTTGCGGAGTCTGTGGCAACGTATGAACCCTCGCCTGCAGTCATCCGACCTTCCAATTCCGGGATTCCT
>JBHHWX010000425.1:0-5431 GCA_046756745.1 bacterium
TATTGTGTTCTCGACGAAACACCGTCAGCCATTTCTCGCAGACGACCAGATAAGGAAGCAGACCCATGCGTATATGGCGGAAATATGGTGTTGAAATCGATGAGCACTACGTATGGGATTAACAGGTGATATATCTTTCGGTGGGCGAGCGGATTTGTGAAACCCTTTCAGGGTTTAATTGTTGTAAGGGTTTTCGGCTCCCAGGGTGCGCTTCGCGACCCTGGGCTATGATGTTTAACCGCTTCGCGGTAAAGCCCAAAAAAGGAAGGAGTGGTTATGAGTTTTGAAGATTTTACTGAAATGCCAGTCTGGCAGCATGCTTTCAAACTTTTGACAAGAATTTACTACATCACTAAAGATTTTCCATCGGAGGAGAAGTTTGGCTTAGTATCCGATATGAGAAGGGCTGCCAACTCGATCGTGCACAACATTGCCGAAGGATATGGCCGTACCGAGACGAAAGACAAAACACGTTTCTATAAGATTTCGCGGGGAAGCGGTTACGAATTGATCAGTCAGTTGCTCGTTTCTCATGAACTAAGATATCTTGTCAATAAAACCGAATTGAAAGAGCTGATCGATGCTGCAAAGAACATAGCTCACGAATTGAATTCTCTTATCAAAGCTCTGGAAAGTAAGCAGTCTAAACCTTAACCTTAACCTGAAAGAACTAAGATGCCTTCGCTACTCATTCTCGCTGCCGGCATCGGCAGTCGCTATGGCGGACTCAAACAAATGGAAAAAGTCGGACCCTCCGGAGAAACGATCCTGGACTACTCCATCTTCGATGCGATTAACGCCGGTTTTGGCAAGGTGGTTTTTGTCATCCGCAAAAGTATCGAACAAGAAGTCAAGGATTTCTTTTTTGAAAACTGGGCGAAAAAGATTTCTCTCGATTATGTGCTTCAGGAAATCGAAAAGATTCCAGAAGGCTTTAAAGTTCCATCCGGCAGGAAGAAACCCTGGGGCACGGGACAGGCCGTACTCGTCGCCGCCCCAAAAATCACGGATCCGTTTGCTGTCATCAACGCCGACGATTTTTATGGACGCGAATCGTTCAACATCGCCGCTGATTTCTTGTCCGCATTGCCTAAAACCGATACCGGAGATTATTGCATCATCGGTTACAAGTTGCAGAACACCCTTTCCGATTTCGGTGCCGTCTCAAGGGGCGTTTGTGAAACAGATGAGCACGGCTTTTTAAAAGCTGTCACTGAAACACACGGCATTTCACAGACCGCAGACGGAATCACCTATCAGGATGAAAACGGTGCTTTGAACGCGCTCGAGGGCGACGCCATCGTTTCGATGAATCTGATGGGTTTCACTGAATCCATTTTTGGTCATATCGAGCCTTACTTTGAGAAGTTTCTCCGGGAGCGCCAGCAAGATCTGAATACGGAATTTCTGTTGCCGCAGGTCCTCAACGAGCTGGTCAATAAAGGTGTCACACGGGTCAAAGTTTTGAGTACGAATGAAAGCTGGTTCGGAGTGACTCACAAAGAGGACAAACAGGTCGTGATCGAAAAGATCCGAGAACTGGTCGGGAGAGGGATGTATCCGGAGAATCTTTGGGGCTTGTAGAGCGGTTTCTAAATCCTAAATTGAACGATTCCTGACTGGGGGAGGGACGGTGTTCAAGCTTTAGCTTGCTGGGGTGGAAGGAAAAACACGCTGAAGCGTGAACACCTTATTCAGAATACCCGAACCCGTTGATGGGACCATTCAAAGCTAAATCGCTCAATTTAGGTAAATATTATCGCAATGAGGATAAGTCGGTAGGACTTCTTCCACCTTCGTGTCACTACGCTACCGCGTATTCGAATGTCTGCAACTCTACAAACAATATCTCACGAATTATACTTTCTCAACTTTTTTCTGTCATATTTGTAGCATCCTTGTCACTAACCAACACGATACGTCAAACCCGGGCCAGAGTGAATAAGAACTTGAAATCTCAGTTCTCAATCCTTCCTTATTCTTTGGGATTTAGGATTTTTCTTGAATTGGGATTTCTCAAGAAAAGGAGAGTAACATGCGTTCATCATTTTTTCGCTGTCTGACTGCCATTTTTGTCATCCTAATTTTCAGCACGGCGCTGCAAGCACAAACCCCGGTATCTAACGCCCAAATCAAAACGATCTTGCAGCAACGAATTGACACCGCGCAACAGAGCGTCGGGATCGTTGTCGGTGTGATCGATGAAAGCGGCAGCAGAGTCATCGGTCACGGAACGTTGGCTAAAAACTCCGACCGGCCGGTTGACGGAGGTACGATCTATGAAATCGGCTCCATCACAAAGGTGTTTACCGCGCTGTTGTTGGCGGATATGGTCGAGCGTGGCGAGCTCGATTTGCACGACTCGATCGAGCGCTACTTGCCGGCCGGTTTGCCGACTCCAAAACGCGACGGTAAAGCGATTACCTTGTTCCATCTCACGACGCATACCTCGGGTCTGCCGAGATTACCGGACAATTTGCGACCGCAAGACCCGACCAATCCGTATGCAGATTACAGCAATGAACAAATGCTTGACTTTCTTCGGCGTTACGAATTACCCCGGGAGATTGGCGCGCGATATGAATACTCGAACTTCGGTGTCGGGTTGCTGGGATATTTGTTGGCTCGGAAAGCGGGCCTATCGTACGAAGAGCTTGTGGTTGCCCGTATCTGCCTGCCACTCGGTTTGCCGGACACTCGAATCAATTTGACCGCTGAGCAGCGGCCGAGACTCGCCACCGGGCATAACGCCGGGGGAGAAGCGGTCGCTAATTGGGATATTCCCACACTGGCCGGCGCCGGCGCTCTGCGCTCGACGGCCGATGACTTGCTGCTCTTCCTGGCCGCCAATTTGGGTTTGACCACCTCACGCCTCACACCTGCGATGCAGCGCATGCAGCAAAAATGGCAAAGCACGGGCAGTCCGGATATGCAGATCGGGCTTGGGTGGCATTTGCTGACCAGGCATGGCACCAGGCTCATCTGGCACAATGGCGGTACCGGCGGTTATCACAGTTTCATCGGTTTTGATAACGACCACAAACGTGGCGTGGTGGTGCTCGCCAATTCTGCCTACGATATCGATGATATCGGTTTCCACATTCTGAATCCCGAATTTCCCCTCAAAGAAGTTAAGCCGCCGCGGCAGGCTGTCACCGTCGATTCCGAAATCTATGCCGACTATGTGGGTGAGTATGAGCTGACGCCGCAGGTAATCTTCACTATCACCACTAAGGAGCAAAAACTCTTTGCGAAGTTGACCGGCCAGGACACATACCCAATCTATCCGGAATCTGAAACGAAGTTTTTCTACAAAGTCGTGGATGCGCAAATCACGTTCGTGCGCAACGCAGAGGGCAAAGTCACGCATCTCATCTTGCACCAAAACGGCGTCGACCAGCAGGCTAACAAGCGTCGTAAGGCGGGCGTAAGCTTACAGGAAGCGCCGAAAGAGATCAAACTCGAAACCGGGCTCATGCAACGATACGTCGGCGAATACGAACTGCAGCCGGGCTTCGTATTTACTGTGACCCTCGAGAGCGATGGCCTCATGGTACAGGCAACCGGCCAGCCCAAAGTGCCGGTCTACGCAGAATCCACGACTCGCTTTTTCTACAAAGTCGTCAATGCAAAAATAGAATTCAAACTCGACGCAAAGGGGGAAGTTGAAGGGTTAACGTTGTTTCAGGCAGGCCGGGAAATGTATGCTGCGAAGAATTAGCGCGGCCTGCTTGTGCCTGTCTGCGTGCGCACACGCACAGGCCAGGCGAGGCACGCAGACAGGCAAAGCTGCAAAATCCCAAGCTTGTTCCTGATTTATTCAGGAATCCCTATGACCAACCCGCAAAACCATCGAGCGTGAAGCGTTGATCGTAAAATCGCTCCACGCTCCACTCTTCACTCTCTTCAAATTTTGGTATGGTTCGGCGGAGCCTGTCCTGAGTCCCCTCGGCTTCGCTCGAGACAAGCTTTATCGAACGGCTCGCCACAGGTTTGAGATTTGTTTATATAATTGGAATTTTTTTCCACAAAAAACAAAAACATGAGTCGCTTTTTTTTGTCCTTTTTCTTTTCTTCAACGAACTCGTCGATGACGGTTGTCCCCTCTTCGGAATAGTCCGCGCCGGACAAGTCGGAAGCGCCAACAGCGGATGTGACTACTGAGGAGGCGAAGAAGTCCGCAAAGGTGTCAGAGCGCAGTGATTCTGTTTAGCAAGTAAAGACTCAGTCGGCCCTGAGAAAAGAGGCCGTCATACCGGCGAGCTCACCGATAGACCAATTACGCAAAGGAAAAGGCAGCGGAGGGCGCCCGGGCAGCGGGTGACTTGACAGAAGTCATAACCGCAACAGATAACGTTCAAGAACCCGCTCCTGAAAATCGACTCCGGAGTGCCGAGCCGGAAAGGCTGTTATCTGCAGAAGTTTCGCTGCATGAAGAGCCGAAGTTCGAGCAAAAAGCGTTATTGGCGAAACCCGGATTGACCGGTGCGAAAATCAACATTCAAAAGAAGGCGCCCAGGCAAAAAATACGAACCATGATCACCGCACGCAAATCCGACACGATTACAGTCTTAAGTACGGTTGCGAAAGCAGACCGTTTGCCAGAGTCCGCTGTGTATCAGTTCAATTATAACGGCAAGCACATTCTGGTGCATTTGAGTATGCCTTCAGGCAAATCCATTCAATCCGCAGACGACGCATTACCCGAAAAATTAGACCTTCCGGTACCGGAAATGACAAAAGAGATGTAGAGATAGTTTCAATTAAAAATCAAAGTGGACAAATCTTGGGGCAGGGAAGTTTTTCACAAGATGATGGAAAACTTACTTTGACTCTTAATGATGCAATACTGCTACCGGAAAATACATCCATCACATGGGGTATTTTTTACCAATTTCAGCTTGATGAAAATAATCTTCCTGTAAATTCCACATTTACATATTTATTCGACGCAAATCCTATTGCTGTTCCCCAAAATTATAGCCCGGGGATTGTAAGTGGTAAAGCAAGTGCAGAGAAAGCAACCGGATGGGTTCCCAATTATAATCGTGATGTATTCGGAAATATTAATGAGGCTATTCAATCGGATAAAACTAAAAAAGGTGATAACGTTATTGTTTGTCCCGGAGAATTTTCTGAAGAGATAATCATCGATAAATCGATTCATTTAATTTCCTACAAGGGAAAGGAGGAAACATCTATAAAAACCACAAACCCTAATAATAATACTGCTGCTGTTAGGATAATTTCTGATGATGTTATAATAGAAAATCTGACATTTAAAGAATCTTTTAGTGGAATAGACATACAAATCGGGAAAAATATTTCGATAAAGGATTGTGAATTTGACGGAAATAGATTTCATTTGCTCGGTGAAAGTTCAGTCTCTAATGTTACGGTGAAGAATAATTTGTTTACGAATTCTAATGTA
>JBHHWX010000426.1:0-5431 GCA_046756745.1 bacterium
AATAGGTTATGCGATAGGCGGTCGTGGTGTCGGAGTTGGTGATGCTGACGACGTTTCCAACTGCGACCTGTTTACGTATCTTCTCATAAAAATAGACCGTATCTGCAGACAACGATCTTGTCGGTTCGTTAATTTGAACATGGCCGATTAAAGTAATAGGGTCTTCACCGACAAACTGAGTGACAACATCGCACCTGATGGTTGTTTTTTCCTGCTGAAATTTCACCTTACCGTGGAGCGTTTGCCTCACACGATTGTCGATAGTTTCTCGACTTAAGCGATCCGCATGAATCAATCGCAAAGGATGCTTTTTCTCAGAAGCAGATAAAGAAAAATGACCCAGCAAAACGACGCCGAAAAAAAAGAGACTTCCAAAAACGTTCTTTAACAAATTATTCATTCCCTTTTGAAACTTCGAGGCTCAGATTTCTCTGTGTGACGCCCCAGGGCTTTTTGATGCTCCAATCTTTAAACGGCTTTTTTGAACGAAAACCGATTCCATGAATCGTATCACTTTCAGCGGTGACGATGGTAACAAAGATATCTGTAGAAATCGACTCTTTGCGCTCGTTCCAAATTATCTTTTCCGTTTGCAATTGAAAACTGCCGTCCATGAGCACATTAACCGAATCCGTTAACTCTATGATTCGCATCGTTTCTTTAAACAAAGCATTCTGGGAAACGATTTTGGAAACATGTTCACCCTCCGAATCGAAAAAATCGATCTCCACTCCGTCAGAAAACTTCGAAAGACTCTTTTTTGTAAATTTTTGCATTCGACTGTATTTGATCTTAGAATTTGTCTTTCCGTCAATGGTCGTCGTCAAGGTTGCGTTCCAACTTTCTTGATCCGGAACATCCTCCAAATCCTGAGGACTGGATGTAAACTGCTGCTCGCCTTGACATGCCGTTAAGACCATGAAAAAGACAAAGAATAGTTTCCACATTTGTGACATAAAGTTTATATCGACCAAGAAATCATGATTACCACGAGAATTTTTCATATTATCCGCCCATTTTTTTCTTGATAGTCTAAGGCGGCTTTGACGAAATCCTTAAATAAGGGATGCGGTTTTAAAACTCTCGATTTTAACTCGGGATGAAATTGTACACCGAAAAACCAAGGATGATCCTTTAGTTCAATAATCTCCACTAATTTTGTTTCGGGATTCACTCCGGTGGCGAGCATGCCTTTGTTCTCAAGTTGATCGACATAAGCATTGTTTATTTCATAACGATGACGATGTCTTTCAACGACCATCTCTGACGCGTAAATATCATAAGTTCGTGTCTTAGGCTTGATCTGGCAATGATAGGAACCCAAACGCATCGTCCCGCCAAGATTTGCCACGTTTTTCTGTTCCTCCATCAAGTCGATGACAGGATGGTCTGTATTTGGAGCGAATTCTGCGCCATTTGCGGATCCCATTTCGCACACATTCCGGGCAAAATCAATAATTGCGCACTGCATGCCCAAACATATGCCGAAATAAGGAATATTATTCTCTCGGGCATACTTTGAAGTGGCGACCTTACCCTCGATACCTCGATTTCCAAAACCTCCGGGAATCAAAATACCGGAAACTCCTTGAAAACGTTCCCCAATGCCTTCAGACTCAATATCCTCGGAGTCGATCCATTTCAAATCAACGCGAGCACGATTCGCAACGCCGGCGTGAACGAAAGATTCAATAATGCTTTTGTACGAATCCTTCAGCTCGACATATTTTCCACAAATGGCGATCTGAACTTTCTTCCCAGGACTGTTTTGTTTTTCCACAAAACCTTGCCACTCAGACAAATCCGGCTTTGGAGTCTTGAGTCCCATCATACTCGTTACAACATCCCCAACTCCACCATCTTCAAAGATCAAAGGTACTTGATAAATGGAATTGACATCTTTTGCCTCAACAACAGCATTTTTATCGACGTTACAAAACAAAGCAATTTTATTTCGTGATTCATCATCCAATTCTTTTTCACAACGGCACAGCAACATATCCGGTTGAATGCCGATTTCTCTGAGCTTCATCACGGAATGTTGGGTCGGTTTCGTTTTAAATTCTTCCGCAGCCTTGATGAACGGCACCAACGTCAAGTGAATATTCAACGAATTCTCATGTCCGACTTCCAACCGCATTTGACGAGTCGCCTCCAGAAACGGCAAACTTTCGATATCGCCAACCGTGCCGCCAACCTCGACCAGTATCACGTCGTAAACAACTTCTTCCTCACCAGCTTGGCGAATTCGAGCTTTTATTTCATCGGTGATGTGAGGAATGACCTGTACGGTTTTGCCGAGATAATCGCCGCGGCGTTCTTTCTGAATAACGGAATAGTAAATCTGACCCGAGGTGGCGTTGTTCTTGCGTGTCATATCCTCGTCGATAAAACGTTCGTAGTGGCCCAAGTCTAAGTCCGTTTCAGCGCCGTCATTTGTCACGTACACCTCGCCATGTTGAAAGGGGCTCAGTGTTCCCGGGTCGACGTTTATATACGGATCCAATTTTAGGATGGTTATTTTTAAGCCGCGAGATTTTAAAAGCAAGCCGATGGAAGCGGATGCAATACCTTTGCCTAAAGAGGAAACAACCCCTCCTGTGATAAAAATAAATTTTGTTTGATCGCTAACCGCCAAAACGGGTCTCCATTCTTCTGTTGTTCAAGGTTTGATTAGGCTTACTGTCAAATCACTTTTGGAACACTAAAAAAACCGTTTTTGCTTACAGGAGCATTTTGCAGGACTTCTTCCTGGGTCAGTCCGGGCTCGGCTTCATCCCGTCGCAACGGGCCGGTGATCTCAAGCGCATGTGTGGTTGGCGCAACATTTTCTAAATCGAGTTCATTCAGCCTATCAACATAAATGATAATGTTCTTAAGCTGTTCGGCAATTTGCTGCTTTTCAATGTTGTTAAAACGAAGTTTAGCCAAAGCCGCTATTTGGTCTATTTTTTCGATCGATATCTTCGTCATCGTGCACCAAGTGGTATCCTATTGAATTGAGGCATCGTAATATAAAATAAATCCAAGTGATTGTCAAGCCTATTCTGAAACGTGGCATAATATTTGTAAACTAAATATTAACTTCAAATTAGAGTCGGTATACAAACAAAAAAAGCGGCGAAATGCCGCTTTTTTTACCTATCCTCATGACCCCCAGAATTCATCGTCGCGTCAGGTCATTTAGAAAAAATATTGACCATCTTTTTGTAACGCCCTTTGCGTTCAAATTTAACAACCCCGTCAGCAAGTGCAAAAAGGGTATCGTCCTTACCTAAGCCTACATTTTCGCCAGGATGTATACGCGTTCCTCTTTGACGGGCTAAAATACTGCCGGCCGTCACATACTGGCCATCGTATCTCTTGACGCCCAAGAACTGCGGGTTGCTGTCGCGCCCATTTTTCGAGCTGCCAACGCCTTTCTTATGAGCCATTATTCTGTCTCCGCTTTTTTGGATTTTGTACTGATACTCTTTATCATAAGCGCGGTATAGTCTTGCCGATGGCCCCGTTTCACCTGGTAACCCTTTCGGCGTTTTTTCTTAAAGACCATAATTTTCTTGCCGCGCTCAAAACCTACTATTTTCGCTTTGACCGTCGCGTTGCTGACTAAAGGCTGCCCAACGGTCACGTTCCCTTTATTGGAAATCAACAACACCCGATCTAAGGCGATATCTTTCCCGGTTTCGCCGGCAATTTTCGGAACAAGAATTTTGTCATCCTTACACACTCGAAACTGTTTCCCGGCAATATCTACTATGGCGTACATTGCAAATAGCACTCCTTGTTAAACCCAAAATTCATCAGTAATATCTGTTTTATCTTTTTTCAGTAAGACGCGAAACTGATCGGTACGGCATGTATCGTCTTCGATGACGTCAAATTTGAGCCGATACTTCCACATCAATCTTCTGTTTCTATTAATCAGCCCTCTTGAAAGGTATTCAGCAATGGACGGATGAACTTTGAGAATTAATGACCAGTCGCGTCGTTTGGTTTTAAATCGTTTAATCCACCGCTCAATTTTCGTTAGGACTGTGTTTTTTGAACTAATTCGACCAATACCATCACATGTAGGGCACGGTTCGCTAAACGCATGCAGCAAACTCGGTCGAATACGCTCACGCGTCATTTCAATCAACCCAAACTCACTGATCTGGGCTATCGTAGCTGTTGCCCTATCCTTCCGTAATTCGTTTTTAAATTCATCGTAGAGCCTTTTTTTATTCTTTGGCTCGAGCATATCGATGAAATCGATAACAATAATTCCCCCAATATCTCTTAGACGCAATTGTCGAGCGACCTCTTTCGCGGCTTCGAGATTAATGCGTAAGGTTGTTTCTTCCGGTTCACGTCCTCCAATATATTTCCCACTATTAACATCAATCGCCACCAAAGCTTCGGTGTGATCGAAAATAATATATCCACCACTAGGTGTCCAAATCTTTCTGGAAAGACTTCTGGCAATTTCTTTTTCGATACCAAAAACATCGAAAATTGGTTTACGGCTCCTGTAAAATTCAACTTTTTTGGCTAAGGATGGGGCGCTATCTTTCAGATAAGTGATAATTTCTCTGTAAAACTTTTTTGAATCTATAAGAACGCGACTTACATCGTTCGTAAATAAATCGCGAATAACACTGGAGACCATACCGGCATCTTTATAAATGAGCGATGGCGGTTTGGCTTTTTTTATCCTTTGTCGAAGCCGATTCCAACTCGTTAATAAGGACTCCAAATCAGCTCGAAGTGTTTTTTCGTCTTTTTTTTCTGCAACCGTTCTAACAATCAAACCGAATCCTTTTGGCTGAATCTCTTGAGATATTCTTTTAAGCTTTTTCTTTTCGTTGAAGCTGTTGATCTTTTTTGAAACTCCAACGACATCCGAATTCGGTACGAGTACTAAAAACCTACCAGGAAATGACAACTCGGTAGAAATCCTTGCCCCCTTCTTATTGATTGGCTCCTTTATTATCTGAACCAATAACTCCTGTCCTTCCTTAGGAACAGGCCTTCTGGACCTATCTTTTTTTCTCCTCGGAGAGCCATTCATTTCAACAAAGGATTTATAATCAGCTAAGAAATTCCCGATATCTGAAAAATGTAAAAACGCATCTTGCTTTAAACCGATATCAACAAAAGCGGCATGCATTCCATGAACGACATTCACGACTTTGCCTAAATATATGTCGCCAACCATCCTTTCGTTTTCAGGTTGTTCTACAAAAAGCTCCACCAGCCTATTTTTTTCTAAAATCGCTATCCTTGTCTCTCCAATAGAAGAATTAATAATGATTTCCGTATTCATTTCCTTCTATCCGCATTTTCAATGATTAACTAATATGGCTATTTATTTTAAATCGCTTTAGGCTGATATGAATTTGTCAAAGAACAAAATGACAAAAAAAAAGGATACAGCAGGATCCTTTTT